>JBBRXR010000202.1:0-4417 GCA_038238485.1 Elusimicrobiota bacterium
AGCCCCATCTCAATGGAAATCATCGGGCATAACCGGTCGGTCCATTATCTCCGCGAGGGCGTCCGCCGGGACAAGCTTTCGCCCAGCCTGATGTTCGTCGGGCCCGACGGCGTGGGCAAACGCTCCACCGCGCTTGAGCTGGCGAAGTGTTTCACGTGCGCGCAGCCGGAGAAAGGAACGGACCTTCCGCGTTGCGGGTCGTGTGAATCCTGCCTGCGCGTCGCCGACGGAAATCATCTCGACGTTTTCATTCTCGACCGCCGGACCCAGGCCGCGATCGTGAATGAGAAAGAAGAACCCCAGAATGCGGTCAAGATCCAAGCGGTCCGCCATCTCGACAAATTCCTCCGCCTCCGTCCCTCGGAAAGTCGCAAGCGCGTGGCGATCGTGGAAGAGGCGCACAAAATGTCGAACGACTCCGCCAACGCATTGCTGAAAGTCCTCGAGGAGCCTCCTGTCGACGCCCAGATCATCCTCTGCGTCACCGACGAGCACAGCCTGCCGGCCACGATACGCTCGCGCTGCTCCGTCCTCTATTTCCGACCGGTGGCCGAAGGTCTCCTGGCCGCCTGGTTGGAAACGAAGTTTTCGCTCGAAGCTGATCGCGCGGCGGAAATCGCCGGACGCGCTGGTGGTTCTTTCAAGAAAGCTTCCGAACTCAAAGAGGCCGAAGAGACCGAGGCCCTCGACCTCGACTCCTACGACGTGGGGGAATTCTTCGAACTGCTCGCGCGCACCAACTTCCGGAAGGAGGGCCGGCGCCAGGCGGAGGCCGCCATTACGCGCCTGATCGAAGACGCCGAACGCCGGCTTCGTGAAGGCGACCTCGTGCAGTCCGCGCGCATCGAAGCCATGCTCGAGGCGCGCCGCCGAGTGGACCGCTTCGTGTCGCCCAAGCTCGTGCTCGAAACGCTTTTTCTCAAACTCCAGAAGTTCAAAAAGGAAACCACGCCCGCCCGATGAAAGCCTTCTACCTGACGACACCGCTCTATTACGTCAACGATGTTCCGCACATCGGCCACGCTTACACCACCATCGCCGCCGACGTTCTCGCGCGCTGGAAACGCCTTTCGGGCCAGAAGGTCTTCTTTCTCACCGGCACCGATGAGCACGGCGCCAAGATCGCCAAGGCCGCTGACGACGTGAAGCAGACACCCAGAGAATTCGTGGACCGCATTGCCGGTGAATGGAAACGGACCTGGACCGCGATGGGCGTGACCTTCGACGACTTCATCCGCACCTCGGAGCCGCGCCACCAGAAGGTCGTGCAGGGAGTGTTCGAGAAGCTCAAAGCGAGCGGCGACATCTACAAAGGTTCCTACGAGGGCTGGTACTGCCTTCACGATGAAAGCTATTTCACCGAGAGTGAGCTGGTCGACAAGAAATGCCCGACCTGCGGCCGCGACGTGCAGAAGCTGAAAGAAGACAGTTACTTCTTCAAGCTGTCGAAGTTTGAACAACCGCTGCTCGATCATTACGCCGCCCACCCGGAATTCCTTTCGCCGAAGTCCCGGTCAAGCGAGATCGTGAACTTCGTGAAGTCCGGCCTCAAGGACCTGTCGGTGTCGCGCACGCGCGTGGCGTGGGGCGTGCCGATCCCGTCGGACCCGTCGCACACCGTCTACGTCTGGTTCGACGCGCTGATCAATTACATCACCGCGGCCGGTTTCGCGGAAGGCGACGGCGGCAAAAACGCGCCGCGCTTCGACGACCTCTGGCCGGCCGACGTGCATATCGTCGGCAAGGAGATTTTTCGCTTCCACACGGTGATCTGGCCCGCGATGCTCATGGCGCTCGGACTGAAACTTCCCACGAAGGTCTTCGCGCACGGCTGGTGGACGGTCGAGGGCACCAAGATGTCGAAGTCGCTTGGTAACGTCGTCGACCCCAACAAGATGTCGGCCGATTACGGCAACGACGCCTTCCGCTATTTCCTGCTGCGCGAAGTCGGCTTCGGCTCGGACGGCGATTTCTCCGAAAAAGCACTGCTGGGCCGCTACAACTCCGAGCTCGCCAATAACCTGGGCAACCTGCTGTCGCGCGCGACGACGCTCATCGTGAAGAACTTCGACGGCCTGGCGCCCACGCCCGCCGCGACGAGCTTTCTCCTGGGCGACGTCGCCGACCTCACGCGGACCGTCGCCGCGCATTACGACGCGCTCGCTTTCGGCGACGTGCTCGAAACGATCTTCGGCCTGATGAGCCGCACGAACAAGTTCATTGATGATAAAGCGCCATGGAAGATGGGACCTGAGCAGAAAGAGGAGCTCGGACTGGTGCTGAGCGAATGCACGCAGGTGCTTCGGGTGCTGGCAATTTTCCTGAACCCGTTCATGCCGGAGAAGACCGAGGAGATGTGGAAGCGGCTGGGGGAAGGCGAAACTGTTGCGGACATCGGGCCGCGGTGGGTCCAGGCGCTCCTGAAAGGCCGGATTCCGGAAATTTCGCCCGGTCAGCGGGTCATTAAGGGAGATCCGTTGTTTTTGCGCAAAGCCGTCCCGGTGGCGAAGTGACTGATTTCACAACCGGAAAATCGTCTGGTCAATTGAACCGGCACCGATTTTTGATCATACTATCCGCATGAAAGAACACGATGGGAGCCCTATGGGACCGAAAGCGAAGATCCTGATCGTCGATGACGAAGAGACCGTTTGCGCCGCCATGCGCGAGCTCCTCGAGCTCAAAGGCTATTCGGTGATGGAGGCCAACAACGGCGTCACCGGCCTCAAACTCTGCGCTGATTCTCCCGTCGACCTCATCATTCTCGATCTCAACATGCCGCGCATGGACGGTTACCTTTTCATGGAGCGCCTGATGGAGCGGTGGGAAAACGAAAAACGCGCCTTCAAGCTGCCGCAGGTCTTGGTTCTGACCGCGGTCGACCGCAATACCGATCTCGGCCTGGCCAAGAATCTTGGCGCCAGTAAATTCATGAACAAGCCCTTCAAATCAAACGAATTCACTTCCGCGGTCAGAGAGCTCCTCGGCCGTTGACGCCAATTTGGCATCTCCCCGTCATCGTTTTGTCACAACCTCCCTGTTAACCTGATCCGGTCAGCAGATCCAGGAGGCCCTATGGGAAGCGAGCGCCGCAAACATTCACGATTTTCCGCCACCGCGTTCTTAAACCGGCCCGTGTATCTCACGCCCCTGCCGCCCTACTTCGGGCACCCCGTCAAAGGCAAACTCATCGACCTCTCTGCCGGCGGCATGGCGATCCTGATCAACGAGATGATCCCGCAGGAAACGCTCCTGAACCTCAAGATCACCTTCCCGGACCATTCGGCGATCGATTCGATCGTCAAAGTGCGCCGGGTGTCCGAGCGCGGACGCAACCACGTGCATGGCATCGAATTCCTGACGATCACCGCCGACATGGTGGAGAAGATTGAGAAGATGTCCTCCGACTACATCAACTGCGAGACGCGCATCCAGTCGGGGTGCAAGGACGTCTGTCAGACGAACTGCGCGTTCTTCACGATGTGCGGTAAGAAGGAAAAGCTCAACCCGGTGGTCAACATCGACGCCCTGGCGCTGACGTTCGAACCGGTTCGCCAGGAACTGCCGGACGAATTTCTCAGGGCCGTCTAGCTCCACCCGCCAAAATTCCCTAAAGTCCTCCTCATATGATGACCATCTCAGGAGGACTCCTGTCCTATGAAGCAAAAACATCTCCGTGCCGCCGCGTTCGCCCTGTCGATGACGCTCGCCGGCTGCGTCCTGTCCGAATCGAAACCCACGTCGTCGACGCCGCCATCGGCGCCCGCCGCCCGCACCACCACCAGCGCCGAGGCGCCCGTTAAAATGTCCGACGCGAAGACCACCCCGAGCGGCCTCAGCTACATCGACGTCAAGGAAGGAACCGGCGTGTCGCCCAAGAAAGGCCAGACCGTCACCGTTCATTACACCGGCCGCCTCGCGGACGGGACCAAATTCGACAGCTCCATCGATCGCGGCCAGCCGTTCTCGTTCACCATCGGCGTCGGCCAGGTGATCAAGGGCTGGGACGAGGGCGTGGCCACCATGAAAGTGGGCGGCAAGCGCAAGCTCATCATTCCGCCGACGCTCGGCTACGGAGAACGCGGCTTCAGCAACGTGATCCCGCCGAACTCGGTTCTGCACTTCGACGTCGAGCTGCTCGACGTCCGCTAATTCCATTCGCTGGTTTGAAACCCACGCTCACCTGAGCGACACGAAGTTCGACGGCGATCGCGACGCGGTCGTCGCGCGCGCGCGCGAGGCCGGCGTCGCACGCATCGTGGAAATCGCCGACGGACCGTCGGAGTGGGAGAAGGCCCGCTCTCTGGCCGAGCGCCACGCGGGCACCATGTGGTGGGCCGGCGGCATCCATCCCTACCACGCCGACCTCTCGGCTCCCGAGGCCTGGGCCGAACTCGAGCGCCTGGCTTCCGACCCG
>JBBRXR010000203.1:0-4411 GCA_038238485.1 Elusimicrobiota bacterium
CCTTCACGTCCCGATCGACGATCCACGCCAGGAGCAGCGCGATGCCGTTCTGAAACGTGAGCGCGAGCAGGGTGATGTAGAGCGCGTTGCGCATCGACGCCCACCATGCGGGATTGTCGAGGAAGATATCTTTGAAATTCGCCAGGCCGACGAACTTCGGAAAGCCCGAAATACCGTTCCACTGGTAGACCGAAAGCTGGAACACCTTGAAGTACGGGTAGACGTTAAAGGTAAGGAACATCGCCACGGCCGGGAGGATGAACAAATAATTGCTCATCGTCCCCCAGGTGAGGAGACTCTTTAACGTCTTCTTCAGAGCGCTCGGCTGTTGCTCCACTTATTTTTCCGTGGCTTTCCCTTTGGCTTTGGCAACGTCAGCGGCCACCTGCTCGGGCGTCTTCTCACCGATCAGGATGGACTGAATGCCCTTGTTGAACACTTCCTGCACGCGTGGGTCTTCGCTCACCGTGAAGCGATTCGGATGGATCGAATTCTTCATGAGCGCCGAGAACTCGGAGAGAACCGGCGAGGCGTCCACTTTCACGTCTTTGACCGCGGGCAGGTTCTTCGTCGAAGAGGCGAGGAACGCGGCCTGGTCTTTCAGCGACAGCCATTTGAGGAATTCGATGGCGGCGGCCTTGTTGGGCGACTTGCCGTTGACCATGAAGGTCGAACCGGCGCCGCCCCAGACGGTCTGCGGGAATTTCTTGTCGAGCGCGGGGATGCGGAAGGGCGCGTACTCGAGCGCGGTGTTCATGCCGGCGTAGACGTTGACGGCCCAGGAGCCGTTGAACGTCATGCCCGAACGCTCGGAGGAGAACGCCTGTTCGGCGGCCTTGTTGCCCAGCGTCACGAGGCTCGGGTCGGCGAAGCCGGCCTTGCGCATGTCCTCGAACGCGCGGAACACGGCGATCCAGTCCGCATCGGTGTACGGAACTTCGCCCTTGAAGGTCTTCATCACTTTCTCTTCGCCCATTTTATTGAAGGCGAGGTCGGTGGCGAGCGAATAAATCAGCCAGGCTTCTCCCCAGCCGCTCGTGAATCCGGTGACGCCGATCTTCTTCAGCTTCTTGCCGGCTTCAAGGAAGTCGTTCCATGTGGCGGGCGGGACGTCGGGGTTCAGGCCGGCCTTCGCGAACAGCTTCTTGTTGTAGATCATCGGGATCGTGGTGACGTCGATCGGAATGCCGTAGTAGCCCTCAGGGACATTGAACGGATTGTTCGGCTTGAAGTAGGAGGTTTCGAGGGCTTCGGTGTAGAGAGATTCTTTCCAGGAACCAGGACCGCTGCTCAGCGCCACGCTCAGGTTTTCGACATGGCCGGCTTCAACGAAGGTCGCCACGTCGCGCGCGTCGCCGAGAATGCCGTACACGTCGGGAAGGCTGCTGGTCTGCGCGCCCACGCGGACTTTCTGCTGATACACATCGGAAGGGGCGTAAAGCTGGAACTGGACAACGTTGCCGGTCTGCTCTTTGTATTTGGCGGCGAGCTGCTGGAGGGCTTCGTCGCGATCGGTCATCCAATGCCAGACGACCACGGTTTTATCGGAGGAGGATGCACCGTCTTTTTTACAACCGGCGAAAAAGGGAGCGGCGAGAACCGAAGCGGCGAGGACAACGCGGGTGAGTTTGCTCTTCATAGAGATTGAGTGACCACTCCTTTCCATTAGCGATTAAATTCTCTGACCAAATAAACGAGCAAAAAAAGGCCGACCGTTAGAGCTGTTGGACAGCCCTGACGACCAACTGATCAGCAACCGATGTCAAGGGAGACAGGTTAGGGGGTAGCCAAGTCTCAGTAAGTCGATAAGCCGATGAGAGGACTCGAACCCCCAACCTACGGTTTACAAAACCGTTGCTCTACCATTGAGCTACATCGGCGGTAATGAACTCGAACCGCGGAAAAGGGGGATCGCTTCTGATCGGACTACGAACCGAAGCCGATCGAAAAATTCGACCGCCGGTGATGGTAATAAAACGCGTCGCGAATAAGCAACGGGCGTTTTCACAATTACGCGTAGGTCCCCAGAAGGATTCCACCGGCGACGCCGACATTCAGCGAGTCGATGCCGAGCGCGACGTCCGGACGGCGAATTCCAACCACCACATCGCATTTCTTTTTGACCAGCGCGTGGAGACCTTCGCCTTCCGAACCCATCACCAGTCCGAACGGACGCGGGAGGTCGGCGGTCTTCGCATTCACGCCGTCCATATCTGCACCCACAATCCAAAATCCTTCTTTCTTAGCGAGTTCGATGGCTGAAACCAGGTTGGAGACCTGGGCCACCGGAATGAGACGGGCCGCTCCGGCGGATGCGCGAACCACGGTCGATGTGAGCGTGGCCGCCCTCCATTTGGGGATAATCGCGCCCGCGACGCCGAAGTACACGGCCGAGCGAAGAAGCGATCCGAGGTTATGCGGGTCCGTGATGCCGTCCAGGAACAGAAGCCGGGCACCCTTGCCCTTCGCGTTCTTGGCCGTCTCGAACACGGTGGCCAGTTCGGCAAATGCCATGGGCTGAACCATTGCCACCACGCCCTGGTGAACAACGTCCGCACCGCCCGACATTCGGTCGATCTGGTGGCGCTCCACGAAATGGAACGGCACGCGCTTCTGACGCGCGAGCGAAACGATCTCGTCCACCGGGCCGCCCACGGCGCCGCGCGCGATGAAAACCTTTCCCACCGGTCCCGCCTTCAGCGCCTCGCGCACGGGCCAACGTCCGTACACCACGTCGGTGACTTCGCGCTCACGTCCCCGGTCTTCCTTGTTGTTGGCCGGAGGCGCGCCAGTTTCCTGCGGCGCCGGTTCGACGGGCGCTTCGTGGCGAGCGCGACCGCGCGGATCGCCGAAACCCCGGCGATCCTGCTTCTTTTCAAAATTCTTGCTGCGACGACCATGGAAGCTTTTTTCTTTTTTCATGTCAGACCTTTTTTAGTCGCGGACCGTCCGATTTGTCTTCGACGATCACGCCCTTGGCTTTCAAAACGTCACGAAGGCGGTCAGAGCCCGCCCAGTCTTTTTTTGCGCGGGCATCCTGGCGTTCGCGTACGAGCGAAAGGATCTCGTCCGGCCACGCTGATTCCTCGGCCGGGACTTTCAGGCCGAGCACGTTCAACATCGCTTCAATCTCGGAGAATCGCGTGGTCCACGCGGACGCCTGGTCACCCGGGGCCGTCGCCGTGGTCATGGCGTGGTCGGCGGTAAAAATTTCGGTGCACAGGACGTTGAGCGCGCCCAGCGCCTCGGCCGTGTTGAGATCGTCGGCAAGCGCCGCATCGAACGATGCGCGGCTGTCGCTCGGCTCCGGCTGGATCGCCGCTTTCCCCAGCTTCATCATCCAGCCCTGCGCCACGCGGAAGGCGCCGCACAGGCGGTCTTTCCAGGTTTTGTCGGCGACGGAGAGCTCGACGTCGGAAAAATTCAGCGGACTGCGGTAGTGCTGCGTGAGAAGGAAGTATCGGACCGACATCGGGTCGAACTTCGCGAAGATGTCGGTCAGCGTGAAGAAATTGCCGAGCGACTTGGACATCTTCTGCGAATTCATTGTCACGAAGCCGTTGTGCATCCAGAGATGAGCGAAGCGCCGGCCCGTGGCGCCCACCGACTGCGCCACTTCGTTGGTGTGATGCGGAAACACGAGGTCGAGCCCGCCGCCGTGAATGTCGAATTCAGGTCCGAGGTATTCCATCGACATGGCCGAGCACTCGATGTGCCAGCCGGGGCGGCCATTTCCCCACGGCGATGGCCACGCGGGCTCGCCGTCCTTTGACTTCTTCCACAGGGCGAAATCGAGCGGGTCTTTCTTGCGGTCGTTCACTTCCACGCGCGCGCCCGCTTCGAGCTCGTCGATGTCGCGCTTCGAGAGCGTGCCGTACCCCTTGGGAAGCCGGAGTACCTCGAGCAGGCGGGCGGTGCGGTCGAACTCACGCACGCGAAAATAAACGGAGCCGTCGAGGTCATAGGCCAGCCCCTTTGCCACCAGGTCGGTGACCAGCGACACGATCTGTGGCATGTGCGTGGTGACGAGCGGGTACTCGTCGGCGGGCAGGACATTGAGCCGGCCCATCTGCGTTTTAAACGCCTCCATGAACTTCTTCGGATAATCGAGGGCCGATTCGCCCTTCTGCCGCGCGCGGTCGATAATTTTATCGTCGACGTCGGTGAAATTCTGAATGTGTCGGACAGCAAAGCCCCGGCTCTTCAGCACCCGCTTGAGTACGTCGAAGACCACGTAGCAGCGCGCATGGCCCAGGTGCGTTTCGTCATACGGCGTGATGCCGCAGACGTAGAGCGTCGCCTGTCCGGCCTGCATCGGCAAGAACGGTTCCGGCTGGCCGGTCAGCGTGTTATGGAAAACGAGATCGCTCACGATGATTTCTTCCCTTCGATATTGACGGTCGCCCATACG
>JBBRXR010000204.1:0-4400 GCA_038238485.1 Elusimicrobiota bacterium
GCCGGCATCCATTCCCAGGCGCTCTTATGGGCGTCCAGGCCTTCCACGTACGTCAGGAAATCCTTGTAGAAGGGATGGCGAACGATGGTCGCGCTGTCGCCGATCACGATCAACAGGCGGCGCGCCCGCGTCATGCCGACGTTCATGCGCCGCGTATCGTCGAGAAATCCCACTTCGCCGTCGTCGTTGGACCGCACGAGCGAGAGGATCACGACTTCTTTCTCGCGCCCCTGGAAACTGTCCACGCTGCCGATTTCGACGCCTTTCTCCGGGCAAAGCGTGCGCAATTTCTTCACCTGGGCGACATACGGCGTGATGATGGCGATCTCGTGCGCGGCCAGGCCCCATTCGCGAAGCTTCGCATAGAGGCGCAACGCGAGCCCGGCTTCACCCTCGTTCTCGCGGCTTTCGAGAAGCTCGTTCCATTGTTCCGCGTAACCGGTCCCGGCCGTGTCGATGAAGGCCACCGGGGATCTGGTCAGCTCGGTGTCCTGCACGTTGGGCAGTTCGTGCGCCGTGTGGCGCCGGACGGATTCGTCGGCGATGAGTTTCCCCTCGTAAAATTTGTCCGATGAGAAGCGCATGATGTCTTCATGCATCCGGTACTGGATGCGCAGGAGCGACTGGAGCTCCGGCGGCAGCGTCTTCTTCATCCGGTCGAAAAGCGTCACCTTGAGGCCGCGCTCGGCGGCATCTTTGGAATAAATCGTGGGCGGAAGCTGGCATGAGTCGCCCGCGAAGACCACCTTTTTGCCGAGGATGATCGGGATCCACGACAGCGGCTCCGTGGCCTGCGACGCCTCGTCCATGACGATGAGGTCGAACTTGTGGCGGCTGAGCATCGACGACGTGCCACCGTGCGTTGAAAGAACGACCTGCGCGTTTTGAATGATTTCGCGGCGAATGCCGAACTCGTTGTCGCGCGTTTTGCGGCGCAGCTCCTCGATCACGGCCATCGCTTCGCGGCGCTCCGCCGAGGCGACGCCGCTGCCCCGGTCCTGCCGACGGCGAAGCTGAGTGAGCAGGCGATGCCGCTCCTCGTTCATCCGGGCGATTTCCTCGCAACCGGGATGTTCCTGTTCCTGAGCGGAGAGCGTGACGTGGCGAAGCGGTTCGAGAATGCGCGCCGGATGGCCCATGCGAACGATACGCAGGTCGAACGGCAGAAGTTTTTCGACCATGTTGTCGACGGCGATGTTGCTGGGCGCCGACGCCAGAACGCGCTGGCCGTTCTTGACCGCCTGGAGGATGACTTCGACGAGCACGGTGGTCTTGCCGGTGCCGGGCGGACCGTGGACAAGCGCGACGTCTTCAGCCGCCACGCACCGTCCCACCGCCTCGACCTGGAATTCATTGAGCTTTGGATTGTAGAGTTCGAGCGATGGCGGCTTTGAAAACGACGGCTCTCGCTCGCCAAGGAAAATGTTCCGCAGGCGCGAGAGGTCTGGTTTCTCGGTGCGCCGGACCACCCCCATCGCCTGGCGCATGCGCTTATAGGTGGCGTCGGAACCAAGGAGGCTCAGCTCGCAGTGGCCCTGGGGAAGCTGATCGGGCGGCAGGCCGTCGACGGCCACGGTCACGTGGGAATCGCCTACGTCATAGAGAGTGCCTTCATTGGGCGTGAGGTTGCTGCCGGCCGGATAGGTCAGGAGGACGTTGTCGCCCTGGTTCATCGCATGGAAGGGCGAGAGGCCGGCGGCGGGGCCGCTGCCGGTGAAAAGGGCCGCCACCCGTTTGGCCGCTGACGCTGGAACGGAGCGTTCCAGCCTGAGCAAAGGGAGCCCGCCGACGCCGACGTCTTCGTCGACAATCTCGAGCCTGGTGACGGTCTTGCCGAGGGCTTCGCGGACCTGAAGCGGATACCGCTCTAATTCGCGCTTGTTTTCTTCTTTCTCGGCTTTCCGCTCGAGCTCAATAAGCTCGAGCAAAGTTTCAAAATGCTGGTCGTCCATGAACGTAAAGAAGGATAAGATCGCGAAACCAAAAGGAGGAAGTTATGGAGAAACAAAACGTCCGAAAAGAATTGAAAGCCCTCGGTTCTGAACTCGCCGTGGCATTAAAGCAAATTCGTTCCAGCAGCGAGTTTAAGCACCTCGAGAGCGAAGTGGTGGCCGGCATCAAGGGCATCAGCACGTCCCTGGTCAAGTCGCTCAAGGCAGCGGGGAGCGCCTCGCAGACGAAAAAGGTCGCCAGCCAGTTCGGCCGCGTCGTCTCGGCGGGATCCAAACAGGGCGCCACCGAAGCCGTTCGTGCCCAGAAAGCCGCCGTCGACGGTCTTCGCAAAGTTCGTTCAGCCGTATCGCAGCTTCGCACGCGTTTGAAGAAGCGAACCGCGAAGAAGGCGGCTCCCAAAGCGGAGTAGCCCCCTCTACCGAAACAACCGCGCGCCCGGGACCGCCCCGGCGGAACCTACCCAGGGGGCGCGCGGTTTTCTAGAATGAGGGCGCCGCAGTTCCCTCTGCCCTTCCTTTCGCAACCGCCCTCACAGGCATCCGAAAAACAGGGCCGCCAGCAACGGCGGGAGACGCTCCATTCATCGGCAAGGAAATCGAATGTCCAAGAAGACCATCATTGAGAAAATCTGGAATCGCCACCTGGTCCATGACGAGGCCGGCAAGGCCGCGATCATTTACGTCGACCTCCATCTCATCCATGAAGTGACGAGCGCCCAGGCGTTCGATGGCCTTCGCCTGAGCCATCGCCAGGTCCGCCGTCCCGAGCTCACGCTCGCCACGATGGACCACAACATCCCCACCACCGACCGCACGCAGCCGGTGAAGGACCCCATTTCCAAGAACGCGATCGACACACTCGAGCGCAACTGCAAGGAATTCGGCGTGGAGTGCTTCAACATGCGCCACGCGAACTCCGGCATCGTCCACATTATCGGGCCCGAGCTGGGCATGACGCAGCCCGGAAAAACCATTGTCTGCGGCGACAGCCACACGTCGACGCACGGCGCGTTCGGCGCGCTGGCCTTCGGCATCGGCACGAGCGAAGTCGAGCACGTGCTGGCGACCCAGTGCCTGCAGCAGTTCAAGCCCAAGACCATGGAGATCCGCATCGAGGGCCAGCTGCCGCACGGCATCACCGCCAAGGACGTCGTCCTCCACATTATCAACGTCATTAACACCGACGGCGCCACCGGACATGTGATCGAGTACACGGGAGAGGCCATCCGCGGCTTCACCATGGAGCAGCGCATGACCGTTTGCAACATGTCGATTGAGGGCGGCGCGCGCGCCGGCCTCATTGCGCCCGACGAAACCACCTTCGCTTACCTCAAAGGCCGCCCGCGCGCGCCCCAGGGCGCCGCCTTCGACAAAGCCGTCGCCGACTGGAAGTCCCTCTGCACAGATCCGGGCGCGACGTACGACAAGACCGTCATCATTCAGGCCGCCGACATTCTCCCCCAGGTCACCTGGGGCACGAGCCCCGGCATGGGCTGCAACATCGAGGGCCAGACGCCGGAGCCCGCGAAAGTGAGCGACCCGAACCTGCGCACCACGTACGAGAAGGCCCTCACCTACATGGGGCTCAAACCCGGCCAGGCGATCAAGGACATTGAAGTGAACCGCGTGTTCATCGGCTCCTGTACGAACGGCCGCATCGAAGACCTCCGCGCCGCCGCGAAAGTTGTGAAGGGCCACAAGGTGGACCAGAGAGTCCACGCGATGGTCGTTCCCGGTTCCCAGCTGGTGAAGGCGGAAGCGGAGAAAGAAGGTTTGGACAAGGTGTTCAAGGACGCCGGCTTCGAATGGCGCGAGTCCGGCTGCAGCATGTGCCTGGCGATGAATGACGACATCCTTCAACCGGGAGAACGGTGCGCCAGCACGAGCAACCGCAACTTCGAAGGCCGCCAGGGCAAGGGCGGACGCACGCATCTGGTGAGCCCCGCGATGGCCGCGGCGGCCGCGATCAAAGGCAAGTTCACGGACATCCGCAACTGGAGCTACAAATGACGCCGTTCACCACGCTCAAAGGCCTGGTCGCCCCGCTGGATGCGCAGCACGTCGACACCGACCAGATCATCCCGAAGCAGTTTCTGAAACGCGTGGAGCGCACGGGCTTCGGTCAGTTCCTGTTTTTCGACTGGCGCTTTCAGGCCGACGGCAAAACCGAGAACCCCGACTTCGAGCCGAACCAGGCGCGCTACCGGGGCGCGAGTGTTCTTCTCACGCGCGACAACTTCGGCTGCGGTTCCTCGCGCGAGCACGCGCCGTGGGCCATTCTTGAATACGGCTTCCGCTGCATCATCGCGCCGTCGTTCGCGGACATTTTTTATAACAACTGTTTCAAGAACGGCATCCTCCCGGTCGTTCTCCCGTCCGACGAAGTCACGAATCTGATCGGCGAAGTTCGCGCGGTGTCCGGTTACGCGTTGGCCGTCGACCTGCTGA
>JBBRXR010000205.1:0-4383 GCA_038238485.1 Elusimicrobiota bacterium
AGTAATCAGGAAGACGACGATGTTCGTCGCCAGCAGCGTCGTCGTGAACGTGGGAAACCGGAGCGCGTCCTTGGGCCAGAGGGGGAGAAGAATCACTGAAGCTGGTTAAATACGGCGTCGTCCTCAGGCCCGTACTGGATCTCGCGGCATTCTTCCGTCGTCCTGGAGACGACCTGATCGACCTGCGACGAATAAATCGTGAATATTTTCTTCAGAACCACCCTGGTTTCGGCGTCGACCCAGGCCTGCATCGTCATTTCACCATCCATCATTTTCTCGCGGCCCTGAAATAGGAGCGTATCCCGCCCCGCGATCTGTCCGCCCGCCATGCCCGTGCCGTTGAACGACTGCTTCCAGAAGCGTTTCGTTTCCAACTGCAGATCACTTTTGGGCTCGCTGGTGTTCACCGGCGCCGCCATGGGGATGAGGGCATCCGGATTTTGAACCGGAACCGTCCGATGCCGAAGGACTTTTCCGTCGAAGGAATCGATGCTCTCCCCATCCGGGTCGAGAGAGGAAATGCGGAATTTGTTTCTGCTCACGGCGACCGTCTCGACGGATTCGGTTTTATCGCCCGATATGCCGTTCAACTTCTCCACGTTCCAGACGCCCTTAAACGCCACATTTTCTGTCGAACCGGAGCAACCGGTCATGGAAATCGCCGTAAAACCGAGAAGAATTAAGAATGAGGGTCGCCGCACGCGCCAAGAGTAACTCATGGACAAAACCGGCGGAAGGGGGTGGCGAAATCCGTCTTCAGAACGTAATTTAGAGGCATGAATAAATGGCTCATGATTACATTGCTCGGAGGCGGCCTCGCCATCTTTGGGTACATGGTTTACACGGGACAGCAGGCCAAGAAGCTGCAGTTGAGCCAGGCGCCTATTGCCGTAGCGGCGGTGCGGGGTGCTGACGGCATTGACGCGCCGAACGCCACGACGGCCGGCAACGCCGTGGCGGACTACTCGAGCGCTCTTCAGGACGACGTGGCATTGGCCCAAAAGCGTGCCGACCAGTATAACGCCGCGACCAAAGCGCGCGCGGAAGCGGTTCGCCATTCGGCCGGAGCAGACGCCGAGGGGGCGCAATAATCCTTCATGAGCGAATACCAGGAAGAACAGACTTTCGACTGTCCGTATTGCGCGAGCGAGATTTCAATTGTTGTGGATCTGACGGGGGGACAACGCCAATCCTTCACGACCGACTGCGAGGTCTGCTGCCGCCCCATCCTCATTAAGCTGGAAGTCGAGGAGGAGGCGGTGATCAGCTTCGAGGCTGATCGGGAGTCGGATTAGGTGGGGAGAGGCCCTACGCTGCTTCGGCGAGAACTTCTTTCCAGGTGATCTTCGCCTGTGATTCGCCAGCGTCGGACGTCACGACTTCCAGTGAGTAAGGGCAGTCGCCCGACTGAGTCTGAGCATCCATTCCGTTTCGAATCGCCATTTTGGCTTCGTCGTCGGTTTCGGTCTGAATCGCCCAGTTGCAGACTTCCTGGAAGTTATAAAAGCGTTTCCCGTGGTATTCCCCGTAATGATTGAGAAGTCCGCCCTTGGCGAACTTGGTGAGCTGAGGAGTGGCAATTCCCGTCAAAAGGCTAAGGTCGGCGACGTTGATGAGTCCCTCTCTGGCGTTCTGAGCGGCACACATTTTTTTCGGATCGACGATGGCGGTTGTCATGCGGTCTCCTGGGCTGATTGAGGGCGATTTGGCTTCCACGACTGCGATAAGGGATATATACCCCCAAAACGTCTTTATTTCATGGGTTGTTTTGGGCTTTGGTAAAATTGTTTTCCAAAACGGTGTAATCCGGACGAATAGACTTCCTCCTATAGATATAGAGCCGAAAGCATCACGCCTGATCGAATTCAGTCGATAATCGGACCTTTTCCGTGTAACCTCCGGCTCCGTTTGGACGAAGACTATTCGCTAATGATTTCGAAACTACCCAAGATTTTCTCATCGATGGTCGCCGCGGTTCTCCTGACGGGATCATCGGTTCCGCAGTTCAACTCCTTCAGCCACTCCCATCAGGGTGCCGGAACACCGCATTCGCACGCCGGTCTCTTTCCATTCGGACACCTCGACGCGGAACCGGCCCCTGAAGCGCAGAGAGAAGCCTCCTACGTCCGCAGCGCCGCAGGCGATTCCTATTCAGAATCCGTTCCTGAGCACGACGCCATCCTGGGCTTCCTTAATACTCCGCGTGTCGCGACGCCAGCGCCGCGCGCAGCTTCCGTTGCGAAGCGTGCCGCCGGCCCCGCGTTCGCTCCGGCGACGGATCGCCACGTTCACAACGTGGTTCAGAACAACGTCCCGATGGTCCATGTCGACACCCTCGCGTTCGCTGCCCACGATTTTTCGATCAACGGCTGGTTTCAGAGGCCCGTCTCTCTCCACCAGCCCGTCCTTTCCCTCCGCGTTCGCGGCCCCCCGTCCGTCAACCCCGTCTAAGCCTCACCCTCAATCCATTCCTCTCAAAACACGGCGTTGCTGTTTATGCCAAGGATATTGTCCATGACCATGAACTCTCGTGGGAGAGCGCTCGTCGCCCTCCTCACGTTGCTCGCATCGACGTCGGCGTTTGCCGAACCGTTCGAACCTTCCGACGAGGCGTATGTCGTTGAGCGGCTCTACAGCCGGCGGCTTCCGCCCGCGCTGAGGGAAACCCGCCGGCTTCGGCAGGAATTGCTCAGGCGCCCGGACGATCAGGATCTGGCGGCGAGCGTGGCACGCAATTATCTCGGTCTGGCGCATGCCGAAGGCGACCCGCGCTACGCGGGATACGCGCAGATGGCGCTCCATCCGTGGTGGGCGAGCGCGAATCCGCCCACCCCGATCCTGCATCTGCGCGCGAGTATTCGGCAATACAACCATGACTTCACCGGCGCCCGCGCCGATCTCGACCGGGCGCTCGCCGCCAATCGGGCCGACGTGCAGGCCCAGTTGACGAAGGCCTTCGTCCTGCAGGCGCAGGGCAATTATGCCGAGGCCAAGGCGAGTTGCCCGGGCCTGGCCAGCGCGCCCAGCGCAGCGCTGGTATGCCTCTCGAGCGTGGACAGCTTCACCGGTCACGCGGTGGAAAGCGACAGCCGATTAAGCCGCGCCATGGCCATTTACCGGACGCCGGAGGAAAAGTTCTGGGTGCTGTCGATCCTTGCCGACATTGCCGCGCGAGAAGGCAAGCCGGCGTTGGCGGAACAGCGGTTTCGCGAGGCGCTCAAGCTGGGTGTTCGAGACGTGCTGTTCCTGTCCCTCTATTCCGACTTCCTGCTCGAGGAGAATCGTCCCAAAGATGTCGTGGCGCTGCTCAAGGATGAAACCCGGGTTGACATGCTGCTCCTTCGCCTGGCCATCGCGGAAAAACGCCTCGGCCTGCCCGCGCTCAGGGACCACGTGGACATTCTCAAAGCGAGGTTTAATGCCAACCGCGTGCGCGGCGACATGCGCAACTCTCGGGAGG
Source organism: Elusimicrobiota bacterium (assembly GCA_038238485.1). GTDB lineage: Bacteria > Elusimicrobiota > Elusimicrobia > F11 > F11 > JBBRXR01. The sequence continues at coordinate 3,461 of JBBRXR010000205.1, forward strand.
AAGCGCGTTTCACGCTCGATCTGATGGGCGATGCGAAAGAGGGATTGCGACTGGCCCGAACGAACTGGGAGATTCAGAAGGAACCGGAAGATCTCACCATCCTTTACCAGTCTGCCGTGGCGGCGGGCGACGCCGCCGGCGTGGCCACCGTGAAGGAATGGCTGAAGAAAACGAGACTGGAAGACGCACACCTCAAGGCGCTCTTGGCCCACCAGAAAAAAACGGGGGGGCGGTCATGAAAAAGATCGTCCTCATCGCGCTTTTCCTCAGCGGAATCGCCGGGTTCGCGACACGGGCGGACGCGCACACGCTCAGCAACAGTTACCTGAGCGTGGTGGTTCAAGGGAAGGAAATAGAAGGCCAGTGGGACATCGCCGTTCGCGACCTCGAGTACGCGATCGGCATCGACGCCAACGAAGATGGAACGGTGACATGGGGCGAATTAAAGTCCCAGGAAGAGCCGATCGAAAGCATGGCCCTGTCGTCGATCGTCCTGTCGTTCGGCGATGAAGTCTGCGCGCTCCACGTGGACCGCTTCCTCCTCGACACGCACAGCGACGGCGCCTACGTGGTGCTTTCCTTCACCGCGAAGGCGGCCGGCGACGTCGCGAAGGACGCCCCGCTCACCGCGCGCTACAACCTGCTCTTCGACCTTGACCCGCAACACCGGGGCCTGCTCAACCTGCGCTATCGGCAGGAAACCGAGCTTGCGCCATCGAGCGGCTTCGGCGCGTCCAACAGCCTCATCAAGGCCATGCTGGCCGGTGAGAAAGCGTCGGCCATCTTCAGCCCGGATCACCGGGAACAAACGTTCTCGCGTGAGCTCCCCGGTGCCTGGCAGCAGATAAAGCAGTTCTTCCACAACGGCGTCGGACACATCTGGAGCGGTTACGACCACATCTCGTTTCTTCTGGTTCTCCTCC
>JBBRXR010000206.1:0-4382 GCA_038238485.1 Elusimicrobiota bacterium
ATGGTGCTGGTTTTCGGCGCGGGGGCCGCCGGTATCGTGGCCTCAGTCATAGCCGTACTTTTTCACGAACCAGCGTTTGACGGTCTGAACCGTCATGAGGTAGCCGCCGACGAGGAAGATGGTGATGACCACGAGCGAGCCCGGCGGATTGACGAACGCGAAGTATCCCCCCAGCGGCGTGAACGGCAGGATGAGCGCCGCGGAGGCAATGACGATCGACATCACGAGGAGCGTGCGGCTCGGGACGCTCTCGAAGAACGGCATGCGGCTCGAACGGATCACGTGAATCACGAACGTCTGCGTGATCAGCGACTCCAGGAACCAGCCGGTGCGGAAAATGTCCGGGTCCGCCTTGTAGACGTAGTAGAGAATGCCGAACGTCAGAAAGTCGAACAGCGAGCTGACCGGTCCGAACACAAGCATGAAGCGCTTGATGGCGCCCACGTCCCAGCGTTTGGGCCGGAAGAGATACGCGGGCTCGACGTTGTCGGTGGGAATGCCGACCTGCGAAATATCGTAGAGAAAATTGTTCAGGAGAATCTGGATGGGCAGCATCGGCAGGAACGGCAGGAAGAGGCTGGCGCCCGTCATGCTGAGCATGTTGCCGAAGTTGGAGCTGGCGCCCATCCGGAGGTATTTGATGATGTTGGCGAACGTGCGGCGGCCTTCCACCACGCCGGCTTCGAGCACGAGCAGGCTCTTGCGCAGCAGGATGATGTCGGCCGATTCCCTGGCGACGTCCACCGCGTTCGCCACGGAGATGCCCACATCCGCCGCTTTGAGCGAGGGCGCATCGTTGATGCCGTCGCCGAGGTAGCCGACCACGTGGCCGTTCTTGCGCAGGATCTTGATGATCCGCTCTTTCTGCAGGGGCGCCAGCCGCGCGAACACCGTGGTCACCTCCACGGCGCCGGCGAGCGCGGCGTCGCTCATCGCCTCCACTTCCGCGCCCGTGAGCAGTCCCTTGATGTTAAGTCCCACATCGCCGCAGATCTTCTTGGTGACGAGCTCGTTGTCGCCGGTGAGCACCTTCACTTCCACGCCGCGGCGATGGAGCACCTCAATGGCGCGGCGGGTCGACGGCTTGGGCGGGTCGAGGAAAGCGAGGTAGCCCTTCAGGATCAGGTCCTTCTCGTCGTCTTTCGTGTACGAGACCTTTTCCTTTGGGATTTCCTTGTACGCGACGGCGAGCACGCGGAAGCCTTCCGAGCTCAGCTTGTCGTACTCCTCCTTCAGGTCGGCCACCACCAGCATGTCCAGGTCGAGCAGCTCGCCGTCGAGCTCGTAGCGCGCGCACCGCTTGAAGATTTCCTCGGGCGCGCCCTTGGTGATGATGAGGTGTCGGTCTTCTGACTCCACGCACACCGACATCACGCGCCGCTGGAAGTCGAACGGGATCTCGTCGATCTTCTTGTATTCCTTCACCTTGAGCTTCTCGTGCTTGAGGATGGCCCTGTCGAGCAGGTTGCGCAGGCCCGTCTGGTGGAGGCTGTTGATGTACGCGAGGCGCAGCACGCCTTCGTCCTCGTTGCGCAGGACGTCGCAGTGGCGCTCGAGGACCACCGAGTCCTTGGTGAGCGTTCCGGTCTTGTCGGTGCAGAGGATGTCCATGGCGCCGAAGTTCTGGATCGAGCTCAGGTGCTTCACGATCACCTGCTTCTTCGACATCGTGATGGCGCCCTTCGACAGGTTGAGGGCGACCAGCATCGGCAGCATCTCGGGCGTGAGGCCGACGGCGACGGCAAGCGAGAAAAGCAGCGCGTCGACGAGGTTATGCTTGAAATGGAAGTTGATCAGGAAGATGGCGGTGGCCATCACGAGCATGATGCGGATCATCAACCAGGTGAACTCCGCGATGCCGCGGTCGAAGCTGGTGGTGGCGCGCTGTCCCGCCAGCGCCTTCGATACCTCGCCGAATTGCGTGGAGAGGCCCGTCTTGATCACGACGGCCATGCCGCTGCCGCTCACGACGGACGACCCCATGAAGCCCAGGTTGCGGGCGTCGAGCGGCGTCTTGGACGGCTCGGGATCACCGAATTTTTCCTGCGGAATGGATTCGCCGGTGAGCGCCGCCTGGTTCACGAAGAGGTCCTTCGACGTGAAGATGCGGATGTCGGCGGAAATCAGGTCGCCGGCGGCGAGCTCGACGATGTCTCCCACCACGATGTCGCGAATCGGGATCTCTTTGGTCTTCCCCCCGCGCCGCACGGCGGCGGTGGCGCGCACCATTTCGCTCAGCCGCTCGGCCTGGCGGCTGGCGCGCAGTTCCTGGACGAACGACAGAACGACGCTGGCGACCGCCATGACCGCGACCAGCAGCGCGCTGATTTTTTCCCCGAAGAAAAATGAGAATCCCGAGATGATGAGAAGCACGATGACGAGCGGGTTGAGGATTTTGGAAACGAGGCTGAAGACGAGCGTTCGTTTCTTCTTGCGGGCCGGCTCGTTGGGGCCGAGCGCCTGGAGGCGCGCGGTCGCCTCGAACTCGGAGAGGCCGTCCCCGGAGGTCTCCAGGGCGGCCAGGAGATCCTCGATGGGGCGTCCGCTGTAATCGAGATTGAGCTTATGGAAGCGTTGGGGGTCGAGCGCTGGAAGCGACATCAGGCGGAGAGCTTATTAAACGAGCCTGATCTTCTTGAAATCAATGCGGGCGTCGGGCCTCGGCGTCTTGAGTTTCATTTTCTCGAGCGTGTGCGCGACGATGCTGGCCACGACCCAGTTGCGGTACCACTTGTGATCGGCCGGCACAACGTACCACGGCGCCTCCTCGGTGCTGGTGGCGGAGATGGCGTCCTCGTAGGCCTGCCGGTAGGGTTTCCAGAACTTGCGTTCGTCGAGGTCGCCCATGTTGAACTTCCACCGCTTCTCAGGGTCGTCGGCGCGCGCCTGAAGACGCTTCGCCTGCTCGGCCTTGGAGATGTGCAGGAAGATCTTGACGACGGCGGTCCCGCTGTCGGTCAGGTGTTTTTCGAAGTGGCGGATGGCCTTGAAGCGGCGTTCGGCTTCCGACTTGTCGATCCACTTGTGGACCCGCGTGATGCCGACGTCTTCATAATGGGAGCGATTGAAGACGCCGATCATTCCGCGCGCGGGCGTGCGCTGGTGGATGCGCCAGAGGAAATCGTGGGCGTTCTCGTCGGCCGACGGGGATTTGAAGGACGTGACCTGGCAGCCCTGCGGGTTGATGCCCGTGAACACACCGCGGATGGTGCCGTCTTTTCCGCTCGTGTCCATGCCCTGGAGAACCACGAGCAGCGAGCGCTGGTGCTCGGCGAAGAGCCGCTCCTGGAAGAAATCTATTTTTTCGGCGAGCTTGGCGGTGGGCGCGAGCGCGTCTTCCTTTTTCGCCAAGAAATGGTGTTCGTCAGGCTCAATGTCCTTGAGATGAATGCGCTCGTCAGGTTTGACTTGATAACGATCGGGCTTCATGGGGCTCCTTGGCGGTCTGCGGCTGGTTTCGGCGTGATCCGTGACGGTCGGCGTAGACACGGGTGAATTCGGCTCCGATGTAGAGGATGATACCGGAGTAATAGACCCAGAGAAGGATGATCAGCACCGAACCCGCCGCGCCGTAGGAGGAGGCCACGCTTCCTTTTCCCAAATAGAGGCCGAGGATCAGCTTGCCCAGCACGAAAAGAAAGGAAGTCGCCGTGGAGCCGATCCAGACGTCGTGCCACGCCACCTGCGTGCTGGGAACGAACTTGTAGAGCGTGGCGAACAGAACGCTGATCACAGCGAACGACACGCTGAAGTCCAGTAGATGGAGGACGAACTCGGGGATCGGCATCATGCCTCCCAGCACGGCGCCCAGGCCTGACACGGCCGCGCTGATCACGAGTGACACCGTCAGCAGGAACCCGATACCGAGGACCAGCCCGAACAGTTTGGCGCGCTGCTTGAGCATGGTGGTGAAACCGGTGTGGTCCTCGACATCCCAGATGTCATTAAGGCCATCGCGGAGCTCGGAGAACACGCCCGTGGCGCCAAATAAAAGGGTCACGATGCCGATCACCGTGGCGAGCGCGCCCGCGGCGGGGCGGTTCGCCGCCTCAATCATGCTCTGGATCGCGGCCGCGCTTTCGGTGCCGACCAGACCGGAGATCTGCGCCATGATGTGTCCCTGCGCGGCTTCACGTCCGAAAACCATGCCGGAGATTGCGATGGCCAGGATGAGAAGGGGCGCCAGCGAAAAGGTCGTGTAGTAGGACAGGGCCGCCGCCATCCGCATGACCTTGTCCTCACTGAAGCGGCGCAGGGTGACTCGGAGCAGGCCGCCGAAGTTCCGGATGCCGATCATTAATGGGAGTGGTTCGCGATTCATGACATCTCCTTGGGGTCGAGACCAGGCTTGATGGCCTCGATGAACGCATTGCGCAGCGCCG
>JBBRXR010000207.1:0-4377 GCA_038238485.1 Elusimicrobiota bacterium
CGAGGGCGCCGCCGATCGCGGCGGGCATCAGCGACTCCATGGTCGCCGAAGCCACGTTGCCGAGCGGCGAAGCGACGGCGTTCAAAATTGTTTCCGCGCCAGGCAGAGCGAAGATCGCCAGCGCACCCAGCGCGAGCACCAGCGAAACCGCGGACTTCACCCGCGGACCGGCGTCTTTCAGTTCCGTCATGCTCGCGACCGTGCCGATCGCGGCCGCGGCCATCGTCGCGAGCGTGAGACCGCCGGGAATTCCATCGTCGAAGGCCCCGGTGAGGGCGCGGCCGCCGAGGAAACCGCCCACGGCGGTCGCCGCCGTCATAACAAGCGGGATGACGTCGGACATTGAGAGCTTTCCCTCCCCGTCCCGCGACGGCATCTTCGATGACGGCGCCACGCCGGTGAGGAGACCGAGAACCGGATTGATAAACGCGCCCGCGACCACGGTGCCCGCCATCATGGCGCCACCCAGGCTCGGCATCGCGGGCAGGAGACTGAGCGCGCCGAGGGTCGCCGCGCCCACCGCTCCGATCGCCGCACCGGCAACCAGCAACGGCTTAAACCACGGAGACTCGGAAATTTTCGGCGCCGTCGCGGCGGCCGTGTCGAAGCGCGCGAGAACGGCGGCATCGTTGTTCGACCCGTCCGCGAGCGTGGCCAGATCGGCCACGGTCGCGGTCGCCATCGCGGGTTCGCTCGCGTTCGCCACGCGGCGGCTCACGTTCGCCGCTCCCGCCGTGTCATTCGGATTGAGAATCAGGTAGAGCGCCGCCGCGGCCGCCGGGCGGGCTGTCGCGTCGCCGAGGGCCGCGAGTCGCATGGTGGAAAGCTTCTCAGCCGGCGTCTGGTTCGAGCTGAAGAGGAAATCGCGGGCGCGGCCCAGGAGCGACGGCCGCGACTGGAGCTGTCCGTCCTTGAGCTTGGGCGCGAGGTACGTCGCCGCGCCCGCGCGGCTGTCCGCGTCAGTGAGCGCCGTCGCGGCGGCGGCCATCACCGGCCCACCCACTTTTCTGTCAACGAGCATCGTGGCAAGCGAAGCCTCCGGGTTCGACGACTGCACCAGGGCCAGCGCTTCTTCCTTATTAAGAGTGATACCGAGACCGCTCAGGACAGTTCCGAACGCGAGCGCGCGTCCGGGATTTTCAAACTGGGCGAGGTAGTCCGCCTGCTCCTTATGCGTCGCCGTCTGGCCGTTGGCGGCGGGGGGCATTCCGATGGAGGCGAGAGGCGTCGAGACGGACTCTCCGCGCTTTTCAAAATTCAGGAGCGAGACCGAGGCTTCTCCCACACGCTGGGCCGGTGACAACGTCGCTGCGCCGGGCGTGGCCGTGTCCTGCGCAAGTTCTCCCACCACAGCCTTGCGATCATCGAGACGCGCCCCGCTCCGGTCGGACGCGGAGGTACGGGCCACGTACGTCTGAACGGTGACCGGCTGCGCCTGGCCTTCGGCGCGGACGGTGTTGGAAAGAAGGTAGCGGTCAGCGAGCTGCGCGACGACGTCGAGCACGCGCATCGCGGGGCTCTCGTGAAGAACGGTGGAATCCACTTCCACGAACGCGCCGGTCGTCGACGGCGTGCCGGTGAGTTTCTCGCCCACGTGCTCCATTGCGGTGACGACGTCGCCGGCGCGCAGGCGCGCTTCCTGGATGACGGCGTCGGAAACACCGTGCGCGCGACCGTCCTTGGCGACGAGGATCAGGAACTGAGCGGCGGTCTTCGCGGAGTTGTTGAACGATTGCGCAGCGATGCGGCGGAAATCCTGAAGCCCCGCGCCTTCTGGCGCCTCGCCCTTATCGGAGTTGCTCAACACCGCACGATAGACCGATTCGAGGTAGTCGGCGCCACGGCTATTGCCCGCGAGACGTTCGCGGGCGACCATTTCCTGCAGCGGCTGCTTGAGAAGCTGGACCGACGCCTGTTCTCCGATGAAAAACAGGGCCGAGCGCGCACGGTTGTCGCGCGAAAGATATTCCGATCCGAGTTCCAGCGTTTCGGCCGGCGTGAGGGATGCCGGGTTTTCACGGTAGCGCGCGAGCTGTTGCTGAAGGGTTCTCTCAGGCGTCATGGCCGACCGCGCGTCTGCCTCGAAAAGACCGGCGTCGCGGCCGTCGGACTTGAGCTGTGCGTCGATCGCGACGGCTTGCTTGAGGTGCGCGTCGATGACGCCGGATTCCACAACGACCGTGCGGCGGGCGCCTGGGCCTTTGCGGTCGACGCGCGCCAGCGCCTGCAGCCAGGATTCCTTGCTGAAGCCCTCGTAACCGGACAGAAAGAGGTCGACCTGCTGCATCGCCTGCCCTTCCTCCGGCTTCGCCTTCTTGGCGTCGTAGCTCAGGCCGCGGAGGCCGGCTTCGTTGACGAAAACGATGGAACCTCGGGGGCCCGCGTCCTTTACCATGTCTTCCACGACATCTGCGGTATCGAGACCATCAATAAACCGCACGCGGGACATGACGTCGGCGGCCACGGTCAGACCCTCGGGGGTCAGGGTGGAAAACGCGGACGAAAGGTCACCGGAATTAACCCGGCCGACGAACTCGCGCAGCGACACGCCGCCATTGCCCGCCGCCTCAATGAAGGCGGTCGTGTCCATCGAAAATCCTTTCTGAGCGAGCGCGCCGATCAGCACATCGACGAGCGCACGCTTATGGACTGCCTCGCTTCCGCCGGCCACGATGCCCGCGCCATCGCCGTCGTTTACCTTCGTGTCTCCAATCGAAAGAAGAATGGCCTCGGCTTCGTACTTCGCGCGGCCCTCGGTCGTGAGCGTGGGCGCAGAAAGGATGTTGAGTTGGCGCTCACCGGTGCCTTTGCCCGTCGCGCGCGCGCCGCTGTAGCTGTCGGCAACGGCGGTCACGGACCGGCCGGCGTAGTCGGCGAACGTGGACGGCTCGACGTTGACGACGCGCACGCCGATCACGCGCTCGGCCAGGCCTTCCATCGCTTCCGGCGTTCCGGTCGCTCCGAAAAAGTGTTCCGTCTTCCGCTGGAGGACCTGCACGAACGTGGCCATCGAGCCGGCTTCGGAAAGGCGGATCTCCGTGGTCGAAAGCTTCTCTGTTCCCTTCACGCCCTCACGCTGGTTGTGAAGAAGGACGGACGCGACGTTGAAGAGCGTGCTGGAATCGATCTGTCCGACCTGCGGCGTTCCGGCGGACTTGAGCGTCGGGCGGATCTTCCCCTCGGCGTCGGGCATGAAGACGAGGCGCTCGCTGTTGTGGGTGGCCTCGACCGCGCGAAGAACTTCCTTCACCTCTCTGGGGGTCACCTGGTCGGTGCCACCGACCTTCTCGATGATGGCCTTCATCAATTCGCGGGAGACCACGACATTGCCGTTGTCCTCGACGTGGAACCACAGGCCCTTCGCCAGATCGTCGTCCGTGTATCCGCCGGCTTTGAACTCACGGTACCCGGGCTCGCCCGAGGTGGTGACTTTCCAGTTCGTCTTAAGATCGACCTCGCCCGGCTTGTCATAGCCGAGTACCGACAGCGACGCATCGAGGATGGCGCGCCCGCGACCGACCGCTAGCGGGCTGGCCACGGCATTGCCGTCGCTGCTGATGAACGACATCTGGGAAAGAAGGCAGGCATCGGCCTCGTCAACGGCGCGCACGCTCACGTTGTTGAGCAGCGCCGCTCGATCGCCCGTGGGATTGGATCGCGATTCATTCTCGGCGAAACCGCGGCTGTGATAATCGGTGACGACGACCTTGAAGAGACGTTTGCCGGACGCCCATTCCTCGCCCTTGGCATTCTTATCGGGATTATAGGCGCCGTCCCATTCCTTCGCGCTTTTGTTGACGAGGTCGCGGCCGTCGACAAACTCGATCCCCATCGCGCGTGCTAACGGCTGGTATTCCGTCAAATATTTGGCGATCTCATTGGGACTGTAGACGATAAGTTCACCCACGCCTTTCGGCTGGTCGGTGCGCGAGGCGAACTCCGCAAAGCCAGTCGTGAAGACGACGGATTTTCCGCCGCCCGCCGACAGGCCCGCGATCCGGCCAAGCATGAACTGCACGAGAAGGGCCGCCTGCTTCGCGTCCGTCTCGCCGATGCCCATGGTTTTGTCCGTCGCCTTTAATTTTCCTTTCTCATAGGTCTGGAAATAGCGGGACGTCAGCGCGAGAAACAGGGAAATTCTTTGGCCGTCCGTCAGATCGCCGATCGATTCCTTGTTGAACATGGCTTTAAGAGCGGCGCCGCGGTCCGCGGCGTCGCTACCGCTCGCGAGCAGCGTGTCGAGCGCGGCCGCGTGCGCCACGTTATCGGTGAGCCCTTCTTTGGTGGAAAACCCGTTGGCCTCGAGAAGGCCGGTCACCGACGTGGTCAAATCGGGAATGCTTGTGCCCTTGCCGCCGACCTGCCTGTCGACTTCAG
>JBBRXR010000208.1:0-4372 GCA_038238485.1 Elusimicrobiota bacterium
CGACGTCGGGGATCAGGGCGGCGATCAAAACGGATACGAGGAAAATACCGGTGAGGATGGTGAAGGTAATGCCGCGGTTCTCGTTTTTCAAATGCATGAAGAAGGTGGCAATGAGCGTGCATTTGGCGGCGGAGATCAGCGCGGCGAGCGCGATGCCCACGTGGTGCGACAGGTGCATGTAGGACAGGCTGACAGTGAGACCCGTGAGGACGCCGAGCGCGGTGAAAACGATCAGGTACTGCTTGACCGGCGGATTGTGCTGAGCGTGGTCCATATTTTTACACCAGGTAGAAAAGCGGGAACAGGATGACCCACACGAGATCGACGAAGTGCCAGTAAAGCGCGGCGTATTCCACGCGTTCATGGTGCTCGGCGTTGTATGTGCCGCGCATGGCCTTGATCGCAATGTAGGCATTGAAGATCAGGCCGCCGAGCATGTGCACGCCATGGAGGCCCGTGAGCGTGAAGTAGAACGAGCCGAACAGCGAACTCGTGATCGTGATGCCTTCGGAAATTTTGTGGTGGTACTCGAACGCCTTGATGCCAAGGAACGCGAGGCCGAGCAGCGACGTGGCCGAGAGCCAGCCGAGCATCGCCTTCACCCGGTTGCGCTGAATGGAGGCGAGGGCCATCACCATGGTCAGCGAGCTCGTGATGAGCACGAACGTGTTGACCGTGGCCAGCGGCTTGCCGAGCAGCGCGGTGTCGGGACGTCCGAAGTTCGGGCTGCCCATGGACAGCACGACGTAAGAGCTGATGAGCGCGCCGAAGAGCATGATTTCGGAGGCGAGGAACACCCACATGCCGAGCTTTCCGTTAGGGATGCCGGTGGAGGTCGTGGGAGCGGTGGCGGCGTGCGACATCAGCGCGCTCCTTCGCTCTGCGGCGACCAGTCCGTCTTGGCGCCCGGCACGCTGTATTCGTACGGGCCGCGGACCACGTTCAGGTCATGGGTGAAATTGCCGTGCGGCGGCGGCGAGGGGCAGTCCCACTCGAGCGTCGTCGCGTGCCACGGGTTCTCTTCGGTCTTCTGGCCCTTGAACAGGCTGTAGAAGATATTGATGAGAAAAGGGATCTGGAAGATGAGCAGGCCGACCGCGCAGAACCACTGGAGTTCCGAGAGGCTCATCTTGCCGATGGCGGGCGCGACCGTGGTGCCGATGTTGTGCGCCTGCGCGTTGAAATCGTACATGCGCCGCTGGACGCCGGCCAGGCCCTGAATGAACATCGGAAAGAAGATGCCGTTCATGGTGATGGCCGTTCCCCAGAAGTGGACCTTGCCCCAGAAATCGTTCATGCGTCGGCCGAACATCTTGGGGAACCAGTGATAGATCCCGCCCATCAGCGCGATGAGCGTTCCCGTCACCACCACGTAGTGGAAATGGCCAATGACGTAATAGGTGTCGTGCAGGTAAATGTCCGTCGGAAGCAGGCCGAGGGGCAGGCCGGTGAGGCCGCCGATGCCGAAGAGCGGAAGAAACGCGAGCGCGAACATCATGGGAACGGAAAAGCGGATGGAGCTGCCCCACAGGCTGAACACGAGACAGCTCAGGATGGCCACCGACGGGATCGAGATGATCATGGTCGTCGTCATGAAGATGCGCGCGAGCGACGTCTTCATGCCGGAGAGGAACATGTGATGCGCCCACACGACGAAGGACAGCACGCCGAGGAAAATGATGGAGCTCACCACCGTCTTGTACCCGAACACCGGCTTGCGGGTGTTGTTGGCGATGATCTCGGCCACCACGCCCATGGCGGGCAGGATGAGCACGTACACTTCGGGATGCGCGAGGAACCAGAAGAGATGCTGGTAGAGAAGGACGCTGCCGCCGCCCCCGCGCGTCATCTGCACGCCCGAGATCACGAGGCCGGCGGGGAGATAGAAGCTGGTCTGGATGACGCGGTCGAGGAGCTGGAGCAGGGCGCCGCCTTCGAGGACCGGGAACGCGAAGAGGAGGAGGATCGCGGTGACGAACTGGGCCCACACGAACAGCGGGAGGCGGAACCAGGTGAGGCCCGGCGCGCGCATGTTGATCGTGGTCACGAGGAAATTGATCGCGCCCAGGAGCGACGAGGTGATCAGCACGACCATCGACAAGAGCCAGATGGTCTGGCCCGGGTTGATGATCGAGAGCGGGGGGTAGCTGGTCCAGCCGGACTGCGCCGCGCCTCCGGGCATCAAAAACGACGAGAGCATCATGATGCCGCCGGGCAGATACAGCCAATACGACATCATGTTCATGCGCGGAAACGCCATGTCGGGCGCGCCGATCTGCAGCGGCAGCACGTAGTTGCCGTAGGCGCCCACGCCGAGCGGGACGACGCCGAGAAAGATCATGATCGTGCCGTGCATCGCCCCGAGCGAGTTGTAGAACGCGCCCGTCATCACTCCGTTGGGCGCGAGGTCCTGCGGGAACAGATGCCCGAAGAAAGGCACCGAAGTCCCGGGAAACGCGAGCTGCCAGCGCATGAGCATCATCAGGCCGAACCCGATCAGGAGGAAGCAGAACGAGGTGATGAGGTATTGCAGCCCGATCACTTTGTGGTCGACCGAGAAAACGTATCTCTCCCAGAAGGTGAGCTCGTGGTGTCCGTGGCCGTGGGGGTCCTGGCTCATCTAGAATTCCTCCGAAGGGTTCGACGTCGCGGGCGCGGCCGCCGGGATCGTGGCGAGCCGGCTCTTGTACCAGGCGTCGAACTCCTCCTGGGTCTGCACGTAGACGTCGCCGCGCATATGCGCGTGCGCGAAGCCGCAGAGCTGCGAGCATGCGATCTCGAACTTCCCGGTCTTCGTGGGCTCGACCCACAGCGGGATTTCCATGCCGGGCAGGATGTCCTGCTTGATGCGGAACTCGGGCACGAAGAAGCTGTGGATGACGTCCTTCGAGTACATCTTGATCACGACCTTGCGGTTGACGGGCAGGCGCAGCTCGTTGCCCATGACGACGTCGTCGGCCGACGCGGGGTCGGAGCGGTCGAGGCCGATCGGGTTGCTGAAGTGCACGAGCTCGGCCTTGCGCTTGCCGAACTTGCCGTCGGGCCCGGGGTAGTGGAAGTTCCAGGCGAACTGCTCGGCGACGAGCTCGACGTGCATCACGTCGGGGCCCTCGGGCACGGTCATCTTGATCTTGCTCCAGACGGGGATCGCGTAGAACACGATCAGCGCGATCTCGAAGCCCATGATGATCATGTCGGGCACGAGGCTCTTGAGCGCTCCCTTATTGCGGTACAGCATCTGCGCGAAGGGGAACTTCGAGAAGGAGTCGGGCACGGAGATATGCGACGGCGTGTCCTCGTGGTCCTCGCGCACGGCGGGGACGCCGGGGCGGGCGCGATACTTCACGAGCAGGTAGACGAAGAACGCGCCCCAGAGGGCGAAGATGCCGAGCATCGCGGCGTGGATGAGCCAGATGCCGAAGTCGATGCTGCCGGCGTAGGTCGAGGCGGCGACCGGCAGAGACCAGCCGTAAGTTCCCATGCTTACCTCTCAGTTTTATTCTGCGGCGTAGGATTCTATCACAGCGAGCGGCACCCACGCAAAAAAATCGGCAAGAAAAAACCAAGGGAATGCGACAGAAACTACTAATCCATCTGATAGGCTCGATGCATGAACCGACTCCTTCTGGCGTTGGCCCTCGCTGTCTGCGCCTCCGCCGCCCGGGCGGTCGAGGCGTTTCCGCGCCGCCTCGTCTTCGAGCCGCTCGTGGCGGATCCGCGCTGGCCCGCCTTCGGGGGCACGATGCAGTTCTTCTCACGAAGCAAGGAGAAGGTGCTCTGGGCGGCGAACTTCGGGGAGTCCTTCCCTTTCGTGGGCAACCGCGGGGGGGCGCCGTGGCAGTTCGGCCTCCAGGCCTCCGTGTTCACGATCTGGGACCTGCAGACGCAGTCGAACGACCTCATCAACGCGGACTTCCTGGTGGGCTTCCCATACACGTGGCGCCGCGACCGCTGGTCCTACATGGCCCGCCTCTTCCACGTGAGCACGCACCTGGGCGATGAGTTCATCCTCGCGAATCCGGGCGTGGCGCGGGTGAACCTGAGCTACGAAGCCTTGGATTTCAAGGCCTCCTACGACTTCGACTACGGCTTTCGCGTCTACGGCGGAGGCGGCCGCATGATCCGCAAGTACCCGCCGGAGATCAAGCCGCTCTTCGCCCAGGCGGGCGCGGAGTGGCTGGGCCCGAGCTTCGCTCGCGGCGTGCTGCGCGCTGTGGGCGGCATGGACTTCCAGAAGCACGAGGAGAACGGCTGGGGCGCGACGGGCACCTCCCTGCGCGGCGGCGTACAGCTGCAGCACCGCGACCAGAGCACGCGACGGATGCAGTTCCTCCTCGAGTACTATCACGGCCACGACCCGAACGGCCAGTTC
>JBBRXR010000209.1:0-4367 GCA_038238485.1 Elusimicrobiota bacterium
CGACCGTCGCCCTGACGGACGCGATCAGCGTGACGACCTCGGTCATTCTGCAGCGCTACGAAGTGATCGAGGAGCAGGCCCGCCTCAAGTTCTCAAACACGGAAAGCCGTACGAGCACGGCAGACGGCGGCATTTCCCTTCAGAACAACGAGCTCGAGTATTACTACACGAATCGCGGCGCGATGACCGGCGCGCTGGGTACGAACAATTCGCGGAGCTTCGACCCGTACGGCGGCCGCACGGAGTCGCTGGTCCGCCAGAGCTACGTCATCGTCCGCGAGCAGGCCAAGCTCGGCACCCAGCAGACGCTTTACCAGCGCAGCTACGACGCCGACAACAATCTCACGAGCGAGCAGGACGCCGTTTCGCTCGTTTACCACTACGACGTGCTGGGCCTTCTGGTCAACGTCACCGACGCCTTCGGAAACCTCGACATTCACACGACGAGCCGATCGTTCGACTACGGCTACGACGGCTACACCGGCGCGTTGCAGCTCCAGGGCAATCCGCTGACGACGACCGAGGTAGAGACCACGCAGGTTTACGTGAAGGTGAATAACCAGGCGCGCGTCGGCTCGCAGCAGACGAGCTCGAAGACCTACGACAACTACCGCTCGAGCAACCCGCCGTACGTTACGCGCGGACATGAGATCTCGAGCCAGGCAACCTACCAGATCATCAACGCGTACGACGCGCAAGCCCGCCTCATCAACGTGTACGACGGCGCGTCCTACGCCTACGTGGGTGACGTGCTCACCGTCACCGGCACGCCGGACGATAACGTCATCACGCTCAACAGCCAGTCGCACGACTGGAGCGACAAGGACACTGTGGATTCGGCCGCCGGGTGGACCACGGAAACGACGTCTCAGAGCGAGCAGACCTATTACGTGATCGCGGGCCAGTCGCGCGTGACCTCGCAGGCGAACACCCTGTCGACGACGGTCGACTGGACCGGCCGGAAGGTTTCCGAGCTGCTCGCGCCCACGGTCCAGAACAACATTTATAGCCTGGGCACCTCGCGTCCGCTCGATGGCCAGTTCGTGGTGCCGGTGCTCGAAGGCATCGGCGTGCTGGTGGACGTGGTGGGCGAGAACGGCGGCGCCGTGATCAGCCGCCAGCGCTCCTATGAATATGCGGACGAGGCGCTCTCCCAGCTGCCGCAGCCGGTGGCGACGACCCGGACCGACACGACCAATCTTCAGGAATACGCCATCGTCGCCGGCCAGGCGCGGGTGACCTCGACGCAGAGCTTCGGCACGTCATGGGGTCTCGACGGCGCGATCACCTTTGTCGGCGCCGAGATGATCAACGGCCAGCAGATCGACACCGGCAACTGGACGTTCAATATTTACGACAGCCGTGGCCGCCTCACGGAAGTCCTCTCACGCAGCGTGTCCGTGTCGCACAGCGGCTATCAGCAGAACTCGGCCGACGGCAACGGCTTCTATCAGCCATGGACGCCGGACCTGGAAGAGTCCGTGCTCAACCCGGATTGGGACCCGTCTGAACCCGCGCCGAACCGCGGCGCCGCCTGGGACACGACCACCAGTGAAACCGATTCCCGGCACGTGATGATCAACGGACAGGGGCGCGTGGTGAATGCCTTCACGCATTCGGTCACCCGCGGCATCGACGGAAACTCGAACGAGCAGTTTTCGAACCAGGCGACGAGTTACACCCAGTGGGGCCAGGTCGCCGCCGCGCACGGCAACGGAACGTTTGTTTCGCATTCCGGTTTTGAGCCGGACGGCTCGGCGTGGGACGAGACGCGAGGCACCAATGAGCTTTATTTCAAAGTAATCCGCGGACAGGCCCGTCAGGTGGACAGCTGGTCCGTGAGCCAGTCGAACACCCGGGACGGCTCTAGCACGAATTCCGTGTCGCACAACCACAACGCGTACAACGCGGACGGCCAGCTCGTTCTCGACAACGCGCTGGCGCCGCTCACCTATTTCAACCAGCTGGGCCAGCTCACCACCGGCCCCGGTAACGATCACACGTCGGGCGCGTCGGCGAGCGTGAGCGATGACGGATGGGGGAACAAGACGTTCACGGGCGAGATGAACCGCGAGGGCACCATCATGGCCTCCGCGGGCTCAGTGCAGACATTCGACGTGATTCTCGGCCAGGGCCGCGCCGTGAAGACCGCCGTCGACAGCCGCACGCGCAATCTCGACGGCAGCTTCTCGAACCAGCATTCCGACACGTTCTTCGCCTTCGATAATTTCGGTCACCTGCGCGATTCGTTCGACCGCAACGGCAACGCGACGCTTGAGGAAGGGGAAATCACGCGCGGCGTGGTCAGCGTCTACAGCGAGGACCAGAACCTCACCTTCACCTTTGGGGACCCGGCGACGGGCAGCGGCAACTATCAGGACTACGAGGTCATCAACAATCAGGCCCGCGTGAAAAAGTCCACCAACATTTCATTCTCGACGGGCGCCGATGGTTCGCCGTCGACGAGCATCAACGAGACCACGTATGAGAACGATAAGCTCACCGGCCGCGTGCTGGGCGCGTCGGGCCAGAACGCGTCGTGGTCGGTCGACTCTGAAGGCAACCTCACGGAGTCCGGCGTCATCGACACCAACACCGGCGCGTCGCCGTGGCAGATGCTCTCGTCGGAAAGCAATTCGCAGTTCATCGTCCTGTTCGGTCAGGCGAAGCAGATCCTCGGCAACAGTCACACGAAGACCACGGCGGTCGACGGCACCGTGACCAATCAGGACCTCGTGACCTACACCGAGTACAGGCTCGACACCGGCCGACTGAAGGCCCAGCGCTCCGACGGCGTCTGGCGCACCGATGACCCGATGTTCGTGGAGACGGGTGGGGTCGACGGCGGCTACACGATCGGCGAGATCCACCAGCGCTTTGAAGTGATCACCGGCCAGGCGCGCCTGACCGAGTCGAAGTCGCGGCCGACGGAATACCATCCGGACCCGAGCGCGATCTATCCGCACAACGAGTCTTACGTGTCGAACACCTACAACGAGTTCGGCATGCAGATCCTCTCCCACAGCTACATCGGTAACGACCCGTTCGCGACCGACGAAGTGTCGACGTCCTGGTCCCCCGACGGCCTGCTCTCGAAAAATATCAGCGAGACGCTTTACGACTACCAGGCCAACGGCCACTGGGATCCAGGGGAAAACTGGATCGACGCCAACGCGAACGGCTTCTATGACAACGGCGAGGCCTTCTCCGATTCCACCAACAAGCGCGTGCAGGGCCACATCAATTCCAACACGCGCCGCTATGACTGGGACGCCTATGCCGGCCCGGACTATTCGCTCGCCGTCGAAACAGTCGACACGTCGACCGACGAGTACTACCAGCAGTTCTCGATCGGCGGCGGCTACGACCTGAGCCGCCGCGTCCGCACGCACACCGTTTCCGATCAGAGCAGCCTGGACAGCTCGTACAGCCACCAGGACATCAACAATTTCTACGCCTACTTCATCGACCACAACAACCCGAGCAACATCAAGAACGGCCAGGCGAGCCTCGCTTTCGACATGGACGGATTGAACGGCATCACTGATGAGGAAAGGACGCACGGCGTGGGCACCTCGATCAGCCACGCCGGCAACGACACGCCCAACGTCAACTGGCGCGCCGTCGATCCTTCCGACTGGTGGGACACCACCACCGGCATCGTCCAGCAGACTTACACGCTCATGACGATTCCGATCGCGGGCGGCGTGACGGTCGCCAAGCTCGAGGACAACATTACGCAGAACGAGACGGTGGGACGCGATTCCTCCTACAACCAGCAGGCGTTGACCGTCCACAACAACTGGGCGATGTTGGGTCTGAGGATCATGCTCGCGTCGGTCACCGGTGGTGGCGAAATCCTGGAAGCGCATTCGGGCCGCGACGCCGACCGCGCCGGCAACGGCGCCGGCAACCAGAGCAACATCGACGAGCGCGACTGGTGGGACACGACGGTCGGGAAAATTTCACAGGAGTATGTGGTGTTCTTCGGCGCCATTTCGAAGCTGGCGAGCTCGACCAACGAGAGCATCACGATGTCGCGCGACGGCGCGTTCTCGAAGTCGAATTCCCAGCAGTTCAATGCCTACACGAACTACGGCAGGCTGTTGCTTGAGTACGACACGGACGGCGACGGGGCGATCAACGGCATCCACACGGACGCGAACGGGAACTCCATCGCGCCGACGCCGACGATCGCGGGCCGCTATGAGCGCACCGAAGGGCTGTCCCAGCAGGTGAGCTATGGCGGATCCGATACCAACTTCCTCTTCGGCGTGGACGGAACGGACACGGCGCGCGTGCTGCCGATCGACTGGAAGACCAAGAACGCCGCTGAGCGCCAGAATTTCCTCGACCAGCTCGACATC
>JBBRXR010000210.1:0-4338 GCA_038238485.1 Elusimicrobiota bacterium
AGGTAATAGCGCCAGTCGGCGCGGGCGAATTTTCCGATCTCGCCGACGTAATCGACGAACTCGTCGACAAAAGAACGGTCCATCAGTGTTTGCCCGCCGCGGAGAAGGGGTTCCAGATCGCGTGGATCGGCGCGGAGCGCCAAGGGGTGAGCCATCGGCGCGGCAACTGGCGGACGGCGGTGCCCACGCCCGCCGCGGCCATCGCCACTTTGCGCGGCGCCGGAACGACCGTGCGGGTCTGCCAGGCGAGGCCGCCGCGACTTTCCACCCGGCGTCCGATTTCCGAATACACGCGCCGCGCCGCGCCCACCGCGCAGGCCGCTTTGAAGCGAAGCGCGAACAGGCCGGCGTCGCCGGAGAGATAAAGACGGTTGGCTTCCGTCAGCAGTCGGCGCACCACGGAAGCGAGGCTGCCGCGGTAGACCGGCTCGAGCAGGCGGTCGACCGGGATGTCGGCCTGGTCGAGCCACGAGAGCGGCAGATAAATCCGGCCGGCGGCATAATCTTCCGCCACGTCGCGCGCGATGTTGGTGAGCTGCATGGCCATGCCAAGATCGGCGGCGTGCCGCAGCGCCTGGTCGTCGCGCAGGCCCATGATGTGCGACATCATCAGGCCGACGGTACCGGCCACGCGGTAACAGTAGAGCGAGAGTTGTTCGATCGTGTTGTAGCGCTGGTGACGCACGTCCATCGCCATGCCTTCCAACAACTCGAGCGCGTAGGCCTGCGGCACGTTGCGGCGGCGGACCATTTCGCCGAAGGCGCGAAACACCGCGGCGTCGGGCGATTGATCGTCGGGCGCGTCGCCCCGGAATGCGGCGCTCGTGCGGGCCTTGAGCGATTCCAGCCGCCCCAGCGTCTCGTACATGGGCAGTTCGGTCGGCGCATCGCCCGTCTTGAAGCCGAGAACGGAGCCGTCGATGGCGTCGTCGCACGTTCGGCACCAGCCGTAGAGAACGAAAGCATCGTCGCGCGTGCGGCGGTCGAACAGCCGGGCCGCGAGCGAAAAACTTTTGGATCCCCGCATGATGAGGTCGCGGCAGACCTTGAGGTCGGCGCGATGCGCGGCTTTCGGCGTCACGGTGGCGGTCATGGGTGCACCAGCGTCCTCGCCGCGGCCCGCGTCGCCTTGCTCTTCTCAATCGCGCTCTTGAAGTCTTCGAGGATCAATCCCGCGGTGGCGCGGGCGGAGCCAACGACGCCGGGAATGCCGGCGCCCGGATGCGTTCCGGCTCCCACGAAGTAGAGGTTCTGGATGTGGGCGTCGCGGTTGTGCGTGCGGAAGTAGGCGCTCTGGCGCAGCGTTGGCTCGAGCGAGAAGGCGGAGCCCCAATGCGCGTTGAGCTCCGTCTTGAAGTCCTGAGGCGTGAATATTTTCTGGGTCACGATGGATTCCTTGAGGCCCGGCAGATAACGGGCGTCGAGATAGCTGAGGATTTTGTCGGCGTACCGGGGACCCTCGACGGCCCAGTTCAACTTGAGCTTGCCGAGGTGCGGAACGGGCGAGAGCACATAGAAGGCCTCGCCGTCCGGCGGCGCGAGCGACGGATCTGTCACCGTCGGCGCGTGAAGATAAAGGGAGAAATCTTCGGCGAGCACGCCACGGTCGAAAATGTCTTTCAGCAATTCGCGGTAGCGCGGGCCGAAGATCACCGTGTGGTGCGCGAGACCCGGAAATTTCTTGCGCGTGCCGAAGTAAATGACGAACAGCGACATGCTGTGGTCCATTTTCGCCAGGCGGCGCGCGGTCGAGCGCGCGGTGGGCTCCTGCCCGAGGAGGTCGCGGTACGTGTGCACCACGTCGGCGTTGCTGACGGCGAGGTCCACCTCGTCCTGCCCGCGGTCCGTCTCCACGCCCACCACGCGGCCGCGGCGCATGAGCAGGCGGCGCGCCGGCTGCGAAAGGCGGATCATTCCGCCGAGGTCTTCAAACAGTTTCACCAGGCCGCGCACGAGCGCGCCGGTGCCGCCCATCGGGAAGTGAACGCCGCCCTGCCGTTCGAGAAAATGAATGAGCGTGTAGATCGACGACGAGCGGAACGGGCTTCCGCCGACGAGCAAAGAATGAAAACTGAACGCCTGGCGCAGGTGCGGCTCCTTGATGAAGCGCGAGACCATCGAGTACACCGTGCGATAGGCCTTCAGCCGCATCAGCTGCGGCGCCACGCGCATCATGCTCCACCAGTCGAGGAACGGCACGTGGCCGAGCTTTACGTAGCCCTCTTCATAAACCTCGGCAGTGTATTTCAGAAAGTCTTCGTAGCCCTTTTTATCGGCGGGGGAGAGTCGGCCAATCTGCTCGAGGAGCGAGGCGGTGTCGCTCGAGTAGTCGAACCGCGTGCCGTCTTCCCACAGCAGGCGGTAGAACGGCGAGACGGGCGCGAGCGTCACGTAATCGTCCATGCGGCGGCCGGCGAGCTCAAAGAGATCGGAGAGGCACGCGGGGTCGGTGATGACGGTGGGACCCGCGTCGAACGTGAAGCCGGCGTCGCGGTAGACATACGCGCGGCCGCCGGGCTGATCGCGGCGTTCGTAAATGGTCGTGTTGAAGCCAGCCGCCTGAAGACGGATCGCGGCGGCCAGCCCGCCGAACCCCGACCCGATAACGGCCGCTTTTGGTTTTGTCATTGCGAGGAGGCCTCCGGCCGACGTGGCAATCTCATGATGATCCGCTGATGAGATCGCCACGCTCGCTTCGCTCGCTCGCGATGACAGCCTGAAGTGAGATGGTTCATTTTATTCATACGCATGGGCAATCTCGGCGCCGAGGGCCCGGAGGCGGGAGGCGGCCGGGCGGCGCGGAAGATCGAGTGTCGGTTCGAGCGCGGAGAAGGCGCTCTCGACGTGCTCGTGAGCCAATCGCGTGGCGCGGCGAAGAAAATCGTGCTGCTCGAACCAGGTTTCGAGCGGACGTGGATCGTCGGCCGTCAGGCGATGCACGGCGGAGATGAAGCGGCCATAAATGTCTTTCGAAAAATGGCGGGCGGCGCAGGCCCACACCCAGGTCGGGCGGCGCAGGCGAAGGTCCTCCCACCGTTTGGCCGGTTCGACCAGGCCGCGCACGTTGCCGATGTCGTCGAACATCTGCAGGCCGACCCCGAAATCGTGGGAGAACGCGCACAGCGGCGCGCAGGATTCTTCCGGCGTGTCCGCCAGGATCGCGCCGAAGAGCAGGCTCATCGCGAAGAGCGCGCCGCTTTTGAGCTCAATGGACGCGAGACACACGCCGGCCACATTCTTCTGCGGCAACGTGTCGATCGGCACGCCGACGTCAATCGCCTGCCCGAGATGCGCGCGGACCATGGTGCGGTTGTAGAGGCGGAGAAGTCGCAGTTCCATCTCTGCCGGAAGGCCGAGCGACGCGATGACTTCCGGCGGCGCGTAGTAAAGCATCGTGCCGATGTTGACGGCGATCGGCATGCCGTATTTCACGTGAAGCGCGGGCGCGCCGCGGCGCACGCGGCTGTTGTCCTGAAGGTCGTCGATCGCGAGCGAACCCGCGTGCAGCGCTTCGACGGCCTCCGCGAGGCGGCGGCAGCGCTCGAGCGCCTGGCCCGTCGGGGCCGCGCCGGACCCGAGTTCAAATCCGAGTTCTACCAGGCGCCCGCGAATGCGCTTGCCGCAGCGGCCGATGAGGTCACCCAGCGGTCGCGAAGCCACGCAGGTCACGATGTCGGCCGCGTCCGCGCCGTGGCGGATGTTCAGCAGCTGCCGGAGAAGAACGGGGTCGACGAAACGTCCCGCCCCGTCAAGAAGCGTCTCGAGGCCGGCCGGCGTGTCGGGCGTTTTCTTCGGGTCGTCGATCATGACTGGGCGGTCTTGAAGCAGGGGATGAGCTGGCGAATCGCCCGGGCCACCGGCACGGGCGGCGCGCCGGTGAACAGGCGCAGGCGATCGAGAGCGGTGAGACGGCTGGCGTAAAAACGCGCGATCAGCGGGTCTTCCCGGCGGTAAAAAGATTCCAGTACCTTGTAGCGCTCGTTCGGCGCGGCGGCGCGGAACATAAGACGGTTGAGCAGCCGGAAGAAACCTTGCTGACGCCAGTGTCGCTGCGCCCGCTCTCGCGCCCACACGCTGACCGCGGCGCCGCTGAAGTCGCGCAGGCCGGAAAAAGCCTCGGCGAAACGCGCGGCCTCGGGAAGCGAATAGCCGGTGGTGGCGTGGAAAAGCCCGGCGCGCGCGCCGGAGAACGTCATGCCCGGCTCCGCTTCCGGCGCTCTCCCGTCGAGGGGAATGGACAGCGAACCGCGCTCGGAGCGGCCAACCTCCGCCACGTCCCAGCCCTGACGTGCGGCATAGGCGAGGATCTCGCGGTGAGTGGCCGCGTCGTCGATCTCG
>JBBRXR010000211.1:0-4329 GCA_038238485.1 Elusimicrobiota bacterium
ACCGACACCGTCGTGGAAACCCAAGGCATCAAGGTTTACATGGATGCCAAGGGCCTTCTGTACATGGCCGGTTCCGAGCTCGATTACGTCAGCTCGCTGATGAGCTCCGGTTTCAAGGTCAGGAATCCCCAGTCCGCCGCCGAGTGCTCGTGCGGCCTCTCGTTCACGGTCTGATGCCCGAGATCGTGAAACTCGACCCGGCCGACGTGGCCGGCGGACGCGTGGAGATCGCCAGCTTCGCCAGCAAGGTCGAAGCGTTCAATCTCGAGACGTACGAAGGAAAACACGTTCAGCTGGAAGGGTGCGCGCCGACGTGGGCGCATCTTCTGGTGGCGGGCAAGCTGTTCCCTGTGGCCGCGGCGGTCGACTTTATCATCGACGACGGCAAGGGCGGAAAGATCGTTGAGGTTTTTAGGAAGTAACGGCTCTGAGTTTTTGAACGGCGGCCACCGGGTCCGGGGCGCCGAAAATAGCATTCCCCGCCACCAGCACAGTCGCTCCCGACTTCACCGCCAACGGCGCCGTCACGGGATCGATTCCCCCATCCACTTCAATTCGGCAATCAAGATTGTGCTTTCGGATGTAATCCGAAAGCTCCTTCACCTTGGGCATCATGTCCGGCATGAACGACTGACCGCCGAACCCCGGTTCCACCGTCATCACGAGAATGACGTTCAGGTCTTTCAGAAACGGCAGTGCCGCGGACGCGGGCGTTTTCGGCTTGATGGACATACCTGGGCGCACGCCGAGCCGTTTTTACTCGGCAATAACGGCAGCGGGGTCGTCGGTCGCGTAGATGTGAAAGGTGAGGCCCCACGCGCCGGCCTTGGCGAAGGCCTCGCCATAACCAAGCGGATCAGAAATCATGAGGTGAACGTCCATCGGAAGCTTCGTGTGCTTCTTGAGCGACTTCACGACGATGGGTCCGATGGTGAGATTGGGCACGAAATGTCCGTCCATGACGTCGACGTGCAGCCAGTCAGCGCCCGCCTTCTCCATCAACTGCGCCGCATCCGCCAGCTTGGCGAAATCGGCCGACAGGATGGACGGCGAAATCAGCGTCATGGTTCGACGACCCGCTCTTCCTGCAGCTGATCGTTGACGTAGATGCGGAACCGCGTGGTGGTGGTCACGGCGACAGGGACTTCCACTTTCGCCCCCGGCGCGTGCTTCCCTTCGTAAATGGTGCTCTCGCCCCGGCTGTCGCGCGCCACAACTTTGACGGCGGCTTCGTCGACGTCGGTGGGCACTTCGAAAGTGAGGCGCGACGCGCTGCCGCCGGTGAGCGGGACGATCGTGACGACCATTTCCTGGCCTTCGAGGATTGGCTGGCCCGCGGCCGGGTCCTGGCGGACGATCGATCCAGGAACGCCCGCGGCGGTCTTGTCTTCTTTCACCTTCACGGAAATTTTGGCGGTGGCGCCCCAGCTGTTGGCGTCGTCTGTGGTTTTACCGACGAGGTCCGGCGCGATCGGCAGGCCCGACGGTGGCGTGCCCTTGGAGACTTCGAGGTCGACCATCGCGCCGCGGGTCACGACCGTGCCCGACGACGGATGCTGCTCGATCACCATGCCCTTGCCGAGATCGGCGGAATAGGCCTCGGAGACCGCGCCGAGCTGGATGCCCTCGGCGGAAAGGATGCTCTGCGCTTCGGCGACGCGCTTGCCCGCGACGTCCGGCACGAACGACGCCTGGCCGCCCTTTGACACGACCACGCGAATGGCTCGGCCCGCGCGGACGCGCATGCCTGACGGCGGGTGCTGGCGTATGACGGTGCCCGCGGGCATCGTTTCATCGTAATCGGTGCTCTCGTGCTGAATGGAGAGGTCGAGCGCCGAGACGGCCTGCAGCGCGTCGACAATGCTCTTGCCTTCGATCTTCGGCACGGTGACTTCGGGACGGGAATGAAGGAGGGTGCTCATGACCTGGTTGATCGAGAAGGCGATCACCAGCAGCGCGAGGAACGCGCCCACCGCCACGATAAACCATGGCTTCTTCGTGAAGCCCCACTTGCCGCCGTCGGTCGGGGTCGGTTCTGAAAACATATCGATCGGCTCGCTCACCGTGCTTCTCCCAGTTGTCCGCAGCCCGCGCCGATGTCAACACCCTGCGGCTTTCGCAGGCGAACCGGCACGCGGCGCATGGTTAAGATTTCCTTGAACGCCTCGATCTTCTCGTCGGTCGGCTTCTTGTAGGTCAGACCCGGAACCGGGTTGTAGGCGATGAGATTCACCCAGTAATCGCCATGCTCGGCCGGGCCGCGAACGAGGTTCGCGAGGCGCTTCGCGTCGCGGTCCGTGTCGTTCACACCGTCGATGACGATGTATTCGAAGGTCACGCGCGCACCCGTGGTTTTAGAATAAATCTTGGCGGCGTTCATCAGTTCCTTGATCGTCCATTTCGACGATTTCGGGAGGAGCTGCTTGCGCAGTTCGTCGTTGGACGCGTGAAGTGAAATGGCGAGGTTCACTTTGGGCGCTTCGGTGGCGAGCTTCTCGATCTGCGGCGCGAGCCCGCACGTGGACACCGTGACGTGGCGCGCGCCCATGTTGAGGCCGAACTTGGACCGGATGATGTTGAGCGAGGCCACGAGGTTCAGATAATTGCCGAGCGGCTCGCCCATGCCCATGTACAGCACGCTGTCGATCTTCTTGCCCGACGCGGCCTCGGCCAGAAGGATCTGGTCGACGATCTCGGCGGCGGTGAGGTTTCGCTCGAACTTGACCAGGCCCGACGCGCAGAAAACGCAGCCCCACGCGCAGCCCACCTGCGTGGAAATGCACAGCGACTGGCGGTCTTCGTAGGGAAGGTAAACGCACGAGACGATCTGTCCGTCGCGCGTCTTGTAGAAATAGCGGGTGGTGCCGTCCTGGGTGGACGTTTTGGCGGAGTCGATCTCGAGCGAGCGGACGGTGAATTTTTCCGCGAGCTTGGCGCGCAGCGGCGCCGGCAGGTTCGACATCTTCTCGAACTCGGTGGCGCGCTTGACGAAGATCCACTCGGCCAGCTGGCCCGCGCGGAACGATTGTTCGCCCAGGTCTTCCAGGAGCTTGGGCCAGTCCGCCATGGGAACGTCGACGATCGACGGCCTCATCTCTTCCTTACTTGTCTCCAAGCTTGTCTCCCATCTTCAGGCGCGCGCCCTGCCAGAACGACCAGGCGGGCATCGGCTTCTTTCCTTCCGGCTGAACTTCTTCGAGACGGACGCCCGCGTCGCGTGTCTTGACCACGACGCCAAGGTTTCCGGCTTCCACAATCTCACCCACCGCACCGCGACCCGCTTCCACCGGCGAGGCACGAAGGATCTTCAAAAGCTTGGCGGGACCGCCGTCCGGTTTGTACGACGTCGCCGCGCCGGGCCATTCCATGATGCCTCGGATGAGGTTGACAATTTCCTTCGACGGGCGCTCCCATGAAATTTTGCCATCGTCCTTCTTCAACTGCGGCGCCAGCGTGCATTCCCCTTCCTGAGGGCGTCGCGTGATGTGGCCCTTGGCCGTGTCGGTCATCACCCGGCCAAGCAGGTCAATGCCCGACTTGACCAGCTTCTCGCGCAAGGTCTTCACATTATCGTTGGGTTCGATGGGAACGTCGATCTGGTGGAAAATGGGGCCGGAATCGAGCCCCTCTTCGAGCCAGAAGGCCGTGACGCCCGTGCGGGTGTCGCCGTTGATGAGCGACCACTGGATCGGGGCGGCGCCGCGGTATTGCGGGAGAAGGGAGAAATGAAGGTTGAGCGATCCGAGACGGGGCGCCAGGAACGCGGGGCGAGGCAGGATGCGGCCGTACGCGACAATGATGCCCACGTCGGCGTTGAGGGCCTTGAACTGGGCGAACTGCTCTTCGGTCCACGGGCCGGTGGGCTGGAAAACGGGAATCTCTTTTTTCTGGGCGAAGAGCTTCACCGGCGGGGCGGTGAGCGCGAGACCCCGCCCCACCGGCTCGTCCGCGCGGCAAACCACGCCGACGACCTTCGAGTGGACGCTCAACCAGTCAAGGAAGGGAACCGCCATCTGCGGCGTGCCGAAGAAAAGGACATTGAGCATTACCAGAGCCCGTCTTTCTTCAGCTTGCGCAGGGCCCAATGCATCTCGAACCGCCGCTTGAGATGCGCGTGGTGAATAATCATTTTTCCGTCGAGGTGATCGATCTCGTGCTGAAGGGCGCGCGCGAGCAGGCCCTCGCCGGAGATGACGACGGGAAGTCCCTTCTCATTAACGGCCTGGACCATCACCTTGGCCGCGCGATGGAACGTGGCGCCGCCCAGGCCCGGAAGCGACAGGCAGCCTTCATCGCTCGCCAGGGACCCTTCGCGTTTGACGACCTTCG
>JBBRXR010000212.1:0-4319 GCA_038238485.1 Elusimicrobiota bacterium
CGCGATGGCGTACGGGCTGCGCGGCCGGAATGGCGTTGATTCGTTCTGGGGCGCCGGGCTGTCGCCGTAGAGCTCGGAGCTTGAGGCCTGATAAAAACGGATGGCGCGCTTGGAATGGCGGACGGCCTCGAGCAGGCGGATCGTGCTCATGCCGACGGTCTCGCCCGTGTATTCCGGCATGTCGAAGCTCACGCGCACGTGGCTTTGCGCGCCGAGATGATAAATTTCGTGGGGCGACGTTTCCTGCACAGCACCGTTGATGGATCCGCCGTCCGTGAGGTCGGCGTAATGCAGGTGAAGGCGGCGGCCGCTCTTGTGCGGGTCTTCGTAAATGTGGGCGAGGCGATGGGTGTTGAACTGGCTCGAGCGGCGGACGAGCCCGTGAACTTCATACCCCTTCGACAAAAGGAGTTCCGCGAGGTAGGAACCGTCCTGGCCGGTGATGCCGGTGATGAGCGCGCGTTTCACCCGGTTAATGTAGCAATTGAGCGTCGGGCGCGTCGAGGTTGGCGCGCTCGCGAACGATGTAGAGCGGCCGCTTCTTGAGCTCATCGTGGACGCGGCCCACGTATTCGCCGAGCAGCCCGATCATCACGAGCTGGGTACCGCCGAGAAACAGGACAATCACGACGAGCGACGACCAGCCCTTCACGGTGCCCGTGCCGTAGACCTTCTGGTACACGGAATAGAGGATCATCACGAAACCGACGAGAGCGGAAAAGAAGCCGACGTAGGAGGCGAGCTTGAGCGGGATGTACGAGAACGAGGTGATGCCGTCGAAGGCCAGGCGGACCATCTTGGCGTAAGTGTAGTTGGTTTTTCCGAGTTTGCGCTCGTCGCGGTTGTAGAGCACGCCCGTCTGCTTGAAGCCCACCCACGAGAACATGCCGCGCACGAAGCGCTGGCGCTCAGGCATGGCCAGGAAGCCGTCGGCCGCGCGGCGGCTGACCAGCCGGAAATCGCCCGTGTCGACGGGGATGGAAAAATTGGTGAGGCTGCGCATGACGCGATAGAAGACCGCGGCGGTGAGCTTTTTCATTGACGTTTCGCCGTCCCGGCGCGCGCGCTTACCGTAGACGACGTCGAAACCCTCACGCCATTTCGCGATCATGGCCGGAATGACTTCCGGTGGGTCCTGCAGATCGGCATCAATGATGACGATCGCTTTCCCCCGCGAGTATTCAAGTCCCGCGGTCACAGCCACCTGGTGGCCGAAATTACGCGAGAAGGAGATCAACTTGAGGCGCTGGTCCCGGGTCGTGGCGGCGCGCAGCAACTCCAGCGAACGGTCGCTCGACCCGTCGTCGATCAGCAGGACTTCATGGTCGATGGTCTTCAGCGCGTTTTCGAGGCGCTCGAGGAGAGCGGGGATGCTGGCTTCTTCGTTATGAATCGGGATGACGAGGGACACCTCGGGCGCCGGAGACGAACTTTCGCGGGAGAGGTCGAGGCCCAGCATGTCGTGTCCGCTCAGCGCGGCGGCGAGAACGCCGTCACGGCGTCGATGACTTCGGCCACGTGGGCGTCGGTCATCTCGGGGAACATCGGCAGGGCGAGAATACGCTCGGACGCGCGCTCAGACGCCGGGAACGCGCCCGGAGCGAGGCCAAGGCGAGCGTACGCGGGTTGAAGGTGAAGCGGAATCGGGTAGTACACGCCGCACCCGATGCCCTTGGCTTTCAAGTGCTCCATCAGCGCATCGCGGTTCGGACTCTCGACGCAGTAAAGGTGCCAGACCGGAACAATATGCGCCGGCACGGTCGGCGTGACAACGAACGGCAGGCCAGAGAGACCTTTTTGGTAAGCGGCGGCGATGGCGCGGCGGCGGTCATTTCGCGCGGGGAGCTGGCGGAGCTTGACGCGCAGGCCCGCCGCCTGAAAAGCGTCGAGGCGGCTGTTCACGCCTTCGACAGCGTGCCGGTAGCGGTCGAGTCGGCCGTGGTCCGCGATCTGGGAAATTTTCGCGGCGAGGTCGGGCGACTGGACGATGATGGCGCCGCCGTCGCCGAGTCCACCCAGGTTCTTGGTCGGATAAAAGCTGAACGCCGCCGCGTCGCCGAAGGAGCCGGCGCGCCGGCCGCGGTACTCCCCGCCGTGCGCCTGGCAGGCGTCTTCGATAACCTTGAGATTTTTCTCTCGGGCAATTTTCAGTATCGCGTCCATTTCCGCCACCTGGCCGAAGAGATGCACGGGCATGATCGCCCTGGTCTTGGGCGTGATCGCCGCGGCGATTTTCGTGACGTCCATGTTGTAGGTCTTCGGGTCAATGTCGACGAATTTGACTGTCGCGCCGACGTTGGAGATAGCCTCCGCCGTGGCAATGAACGTGAAGGGGACCGTGATGACTTCATCTCCCGCGCCGATGCCGAGCGCGCGGAGCGCCAGGATCAGGGCATCGGTGCCGTTGGCGACGGTGACGCAGCGGCCGCCGCAATAATCGCCGAACTCTTTCGTGAAGCCTTCGACTTCAGGGCCGCCGATGAAATTGGTTTTCTGAACAAGCGCGGTGAGGGCGGAAACGATCTGGGAGCGGGTCTGATCGTCCTGGATGCGGATATCGAGAAACGGCACGGCCATGGGAGTTCGCCTCAGGTTTGTCGGGAAAGCACGGTCCGGTAGGCTTCATGGAAAGCACTGACCATTCGTTCCACGGATAAGTTTCGGGAGGTGATAATAGCATTCTCCGCCAGACGCTTTCGAAGCTCGGGCTTCTCCAGCAGATAGCCGATCGCGACCGCGAGGGCGACGGGATCCTCCGGTCGGACGAGAAGCATGTTCTCCCCATCCTTGGCCACGTCCAAGGTCCCGTCCACGGCGGTCGCCGCGCAAGGGAGCCCGGCCGCCATCGCTTCCAGCAGGGCGTTGGACAGGCCCTCGTAGCGCGAAGCCTGAACATAAATATCGAAAGCGGACAGAAGCGCGGGAACATCGGCTCGCTCGCCGAGGAACGTGACGGGCGCCGTGAGTTCCGTGGCCAGGCCCCCGAGCGCGCCGCCCTCCGGACCGATCCCCGCCACGACGACGCGGAATTTCACCGGGCTTCTCGACAATTCAGCGGTCGCGCGGATGAGCAGGTCGAAACCTTTCTGAGAATGAAGCCGGCCGACGGCTCCGACAACGACTTCCCCTTCGGCCACGTCCCACTCGCGGCGCAGGCGGCCGCGTGCGTCGTCATCGCGGGCGAACGCGGCGGTGTTCACACCATTCGGGGCGACCGCGACGCGGTCCGGAAGATAACCGAGTTTGAGCAGCGTCTCGCGTCCCGCCTTGCTTTCACAGATGGACATCGCGTCCCGTTTGCGAAGCCATTTGTCGATGACGATGGCGATCGGCGAGGCGAACCGGTAGTTGACGCGGGGCGAGGTGACGAGCTTCCACGACTTCTTTTTGGATGCGAGCCGGGAAAGCTGGATGGCGTGGTACAAAAACGCGTGGACGATGTCGGGCTGAAGGTGGTCGAGGTGAGCTCGGAGTCGCGAGAGAGCCATCGGCGTCGGGAAACGACCCATGCCGACGGTGATGACGGGAACCTTCAACGCTTCCCAGCGCTCCGCCATTTCCCGGCGGCCCTTGATGACGATGACCGCGACGGGTTTATAAAGCGAGCGATCGATCCGCTCCAACAACTGAAACAGGGCCTTCTCAGTCCCGCCGATGCCCGAATCCGTGATGACGAAGACGAGGCGGGCGGTCACGTGATGTCCGCGATCCGTGGCGTCATGAAACGGATGCGGAACATTTTCATGATGCCCTTGAGGGCATCTCTCGGGCGGATCTTCTTGCCCTCGGCGAAGCTGCGCGGACGGTAGGAAATCGGGAGCTCGAGCACACGCCAGCCCGCCAACAGGCATTTCATGGAGATCTCCGCCTCGATCTCGAAGCCGTTCGAGGTGAGCGCGAGGCGTCGCCAGCGCTCGATCGACATGCCCTTGTAACAGGTGTAGGAGTCGGTCAGCTTTCCCCCGGTCAATATGTTCGCAATGCCGGTGAGAAGCTTGTTTCCAAAGAGATACGACCTGTAGAGATTGGGGTTGTGCTGAAGAAAGCGTGAGCCAAACACCACGGGCGCTTCCTTTTTCTCCAGCGCCGCGAAAATGCGCTGAAGGTCGTTGGGGTCGTACTCGGTGTCGGCGTCCTGAACGATGGCGTAGTCCGTGGTCACGGCGGAGAGGCCCGAGCGGATGGCCGCTCCCTTGCCGCGGTTCTTCTCATGCGTGACCACCCGCAGGCGTGAATCCCCGGCAGCCAGGCGCTTGCGCAGGACGTCGCCGGTCGCGTCACGAGAGCCATCGTTGATCACCACGCACTGGTCGACGCGC
>JBBRXR010000213.1:0-4312 GCA_038238485.1 Elusimicrobiota bacterium
CCACCTATGCCACCTGGAAAGGCCTGCGTCTTCACAAGCTCGGCAACCTGCCGAACAGCGGCATCACTGAGGTTTCGCTGTGGAAAGACATGGGCTTCAAGGACGGTGAGCTCAAGCTCGCGGACGACGGCGACGGCGTTTCGCCCGGCGTGCCGCTCGCCACGGGCACGTTCAAGAACGTGGCCGGCAGCGACCTCTGCGAGCTCGACTTCGCTGTGTCGTCGCAGGTGATCACCAACGTCTTCCAGCAATACTTCATCGCGGTCCGCGTTTCGACCGATGCGCTGGAAAACACGACCTTCGGCCTGTCGATTGAGGACTCAAGCGACCTGACCATTCCCGCTGTGGAATCGACGGCGCGCGTGGCCGAGAACAATTTCCCGATGCGCAGCTACCCGTCAAACGTCATCAAGACGCCGGCGCCCATCATGCTCCAGGCCACCAACATCGCGGCTTACTACCTCAACGCGAAAAACCCGACCGTTCCGCAGGGTGAGCCTTCCGCCGGGTATCTCAAACTCGGCATCTGGACGCGCTCGTTCACCGGCATCGTTGACAAGATCAAAGTGACGCGCACCGGCACCGCGACGGACATCGACGTGAAAAACATCCGCGTGTATCTGGACGGCCTCGACGGAACAGACGGTGACGGCTTCTTCCAACCGGGCGCCGACACGCTCATTCCGTCCACCGCCGTCCAGTTCTCGACGAGCGCTGCGACGCTCGACCTCGTGCCGAACCTGCTCGTCGACGGCACGACCAAGTACATGTTCATCGTCATGGGCTTGGCCGACTCCGCGGCCATCGGCTCGACGCTGGGCGTGCGCATCCCGTCGCGCACCGATATTGTCCTCACCGACGGCTTCATGGTCGACAATGCGTCGGACCCGTCCACCGCCGCTTTCCCGATTCTCTCCGGTCAGGTTCCGATTTCGCCGACGGTGGACCGCCTCATCATTAATCCGATTCCCGTGTCGCCCGCCGCCGCGACGCAGGGCGACAAGGACGTCGCTCTCCTCCGCCTCGACATGAACGCGAGCGCCCACTCGGTCATCCTCACGGGCGTGCGGGTTGACCGGAAGAACGTCAACCTGGTCAACAAGGCCTCCGACGTTTCCGACATGCGCGTCTATTACGACGTGGACGGCAATCAGCTCCTCAATCCGCTGATCGACCAGGTCGTCTCGCCGACGAACAAGCCAATCAAGTTCCTCTCGACCACGGTGAAGAACGCGATTTCGGCGGGCTCGCTGAACGTCGACGTGGTCACGGTGGAAGATTTCCCGACCGCCCCCGGCCGCCTGGTGTTCGAGGACAACACGCCGAACCGCGAAGTCATCCTCTATGCGAGCATCAACTCGGTCACCAATTCCTTTGAGGCGCTCACGCGCGGCGCCGAAGGCACCACTCCGCGCGCCCATGCGGTCGGCGCCCAGATGGACGCCCAGGCGTATATCCCGATCCTCGGTTCGTTCAATGGCCAGGAAGTACCGGCGAACCTGAGCTTCCGTCCGCAGACCGTCCTGGCGGCCGATCTCACGACGAGCACGGGCCCGCTCGTGATGCAGGTGGGGGACACGTCGGAATTCCCGCCGACCGGTCAGTTGCAGATCGGCGCGGAACTGGGCATCGCCTACACGGGCAAGACCGCCTCCACGTTCACGGGCGTGACCCGGCCATCGCCGGCGGTTCACGTGACGGGCGAGCTCGTTTATGGCCCGGCGCGCAACAAGTCCTATTTCGTGGCCTTCGACATCGACGACCTCGCGACGCCCGGCCGCATCGCGGGCGCGCAGACCGTGCTCGGCCTCAACATCCCGGCCACGTCGTACATCACGGTCGGCGCGCCCGACCTGGTGGACCCGATCCCGAGCTTCAACGCGGAAATCGGCGACATCATCGAATACGGCGACCTTGTGACCATCGTGGCCACGGGAACGACGACCGGCCCGACGCTCCAGCAGACCGCGGTCAACCAGTCGGTGATCTCGATGACGCTCAACACCTCAAAGTCCGAGGCGTTCTGGACCCAGCTCGTGCTGACGGCCACCGGCACCGCAAATCCGAACGACGTCTCGATGGTGAAGATCTGGTACGACGCCGACAACAACGGCATTTTCGTCCCGTCGACGGACGTCCTGATCGGTTCCGGCACGTTCGGCAACACCGGCAATCCGCGCACCGTGCGCCTCACTTTCAACGCTCAACAGAAGCTGGTGACGAAGACCCGCAGCCTCGCGCAGAACATCAGCTCGCGCTTCTTCATCTCGGTCGACATGACGTCGCTCGCCACGCCGGAAACCACCCTGGCCTTCCGACTGGCGGCGCCGGCCGACTTCTCGATGTTCCCGACGCCGCCGAACTTCGACGTCGTCAGTTCGACGGGCCTGCCGTACACCACGGCCTTCCGAACGATCATCCCGTCGCCGCGCGTGGTGAGCATCACGCCGCAGATCCTCTTGTCGAACGGCCTTGGCGTCAGTCAGATCCCGACGGTGGACGTCGGCGTCAACGCGTCCGCCACGACGATCAGCCTCCTGCCCAACACACTCGCCCTGCCGACGTCGGGTTACGCGGTGATCGGTTCAGAAGTCGTCTTCTACGGCGCGAAGAGCGCGGGTTCGCTGCAGAGCGTGCAGCGCGGCCAGCTCGGTACCTTTGCGGCCGCGCACATCTCGGGTGACCGTGTCGGCACGTTCTACACACAGGGCGACCTGAACGCCGCTTTCATGAAACTCGTGGTGTCCTGCAACGGCTTCAACGTCCGATGGTTCTCCATCAAGATGAATCGCTTCCTGCCGGCCGGCTCCATCAAGGGCAGCGATGGCGACGTCACCAAAATTCGGATTTGGCGCGACAACGGCAACGGCACGCTCGACCGCGACCCGGCGACCGGCCAGATCGCCCCCGGCACCGAAACCGAGATCGGCTCGAAGGCGCTGGGCACGGGTGCGGACGCCGGTGGAACGGCGTCGATCGCCCTCAACGACCCGTCCATCGGTTCGCTCGGCTACGCGCTCGTGACCGCCGTGCCGACGACCTACTGGATCACGCTCGACGTGGACCCGACGGCGACATTTGACGACCTGTTGGCGCTCCGCATCCAGGCGGCGTCGAGCCTCGTCATCGGCGCGCTCACGCCGAATGACGGTATCCACTCAGTCAACGCGGCGCCGTTCCCGATCGATACGCCCGCGCACGTCCTGCGCCCGACGATCGACACGATGAAGATATTCGTTGAAGACCTCGCGCCGCCGGAAGTCCAGCAGGCCGACAAGCACATCCCTGTGGCGCGCATCAACGTGAAGACGACCGCCAACACGGCCGTCTGGCGGAAGTTGCGCGTTGACCTGACCACGGATTCGGGCGCCGTCTCGAGCGACGTCGCGCTCGTGAAGCTCTTCAAGGACGTCGGCAACGACGGCATCTTCGGCGTCGAGGAAACGTCCCGGACCGCCACGGGCGCGTACATCAACCTCGTGTCGCTCGGCACCGAGGCGTTCGATAATTTCGTCACCACGCTCACGCTGATCCCGCAGGTCGTGACCTCGGAAGCCGTGAACCCGGCGGGCCAGAATTACTTCCTGACTTACGACATCAGTAACTTCGCCCAGGTGGGCGCGAACGTGGGCGCGCGGCTGGCGACGACCAGCTACTTCGTGGTGGATTACCCCGACGTGGCCCAGTGGAACGGCGTCATCCCGCCGTTTGATAGCTCGAAGTCCGGAATCCAGGAAGCCGTCGACGAGGTGAAGCTCTCGGTCTACGACGCGGCCAAGGACGTCTCCAACGCCGGCGGCACTTACCAGGCCGCCACGGGCGTGGGCGTGCTGCGATTCACCCTTACCACCGACATTTCGCAGGCCACATGGAACACGCTTCGGGTCGAGCGCACGGGCGAATCGCCCACGCCAGGTTTCCAGTTCGGTCACAACTCGGACGTGAAGTACGTGAAGATCTGGAAGGACACGAACTTCAACGACCTTCTCGACGCATCGGACGAACTGCTCACGTCGCCGACGATCCAGTTCAACCTGACGGACAACAACGACCGCGTGGTGAACATCCCGCTGGCGAACCCTATTCTCCTCTCGCCGGTGCCCCGCAGCTATTTCGTGTCCTACGACATCGGCGAAGGCGCAGAAGCGGGCGCGTCGGTGGGCGTGAAGATCGCGGATTCATCCTGGGTTGGAGTGACGCAGCCGAACACCGTGTCGCCCACGGTGCACTTCCTCGCTGGAAACACGCCGGACGCCTCGTATCCGTGGGAATCGTCGAAGGTCCCGATCAATGCCATCCGCGTCTAGGTCCA
>JBBRXR010000214.1:0-4276 GCA_038238485.1 Elusimicrobiota bacterium
CTTCGGGTCCCATCCCCAATAGCGGCCCCAAGCCGCCTCGGCCCAGAGCGCACCGGCCACCTTCACGACGCGGTCGAGCGCCTCGCCCATCTGCGTCGCCGCGATGGCCAGGTGTTCGCGCAGCTCAATGGGCGCGGTCCGGTGAGATAGTCCAACGATGACGAGGCTCATCTTCCCTGATTGGAGAGGAATCCGTGAAGGCTCGAAAGATAGTTCACGCCGACGTAGGTGAACAGAACAAACGCGAAGCCGAGGAGCGAAAGATACGCCGTCTTGCGGCCCCGCCAGCCGACCACCAGGCGCATGTGCAGATAAATGAGGTAGATGAGCCAGGTAATGAGCGCCCAGGTTTCCTTCGGGTCCCATCCCCAATAGCGGCCCCAAGCGTTATAGGCCCATCGTGCGCCGAGGAAAACGCCGAGCGTGAGAATCGGGAAAGCCGTGCGGATGATGCGGTAAATGAGCTGATCGAGATCTTCGAGTGGCGGCAGACGGAAGGAAATCGAGGTGGGATGCTTCGACTTCAGCTGACGTTCCTGAATGAGGTACGCGAGTCCGACGGCGAAGGCATGAGCGAACGCCGCATAGGAAATGAACATGACGGGAACGTGAATGGCCATCCAGTAGGACTGCAGCGCGGGCGCCAGCGACGGAATGTGCGTTCCGAAGGGCGAATACACAGCTGTGGTCATCGTGGCGAAGATCACCGGAGAGACGAAGGCGCCGAGGATCGGCATCCCCCGCCGCCACTCGATGACGAGGAAGGTGACCGCGATGACGAGCGAAAAAAACGAAAAGCTCTCGAACCAGTTGCTCCACGGCACATAGAAACGGTGTTCGGGGATGACGTGTGCGGCGAGCGTGCGCAGGATGAGGCTCGCCACATGCGTGCCGACGCCCGCCCAGATCGCGGTTCCGGCGACGCGCGAGAGCGATTCGCGCCGGGTGATGACGTATCCGAGGAAGAGCGACATCGCCACCGTGTAGAAGGTGAAGGCAGCGATGAAAAATGTTTGTTCCATGATCCCGGTCTCCTTCAGGCCACTTGTCGGCGAAGCCGCTCGACCCAGTCTTCAAATTCCGTTTCAAATTCCGATGGCGTGCGCGAATTCCAGCCGCCGATGAGCACGTTCGCGCCGTTCTCGCCGTTGACCACGGCGACGCGCAGGCGACGCTGATGGAGGTAGAAGTGGGAGCACAGGCCCGCCATCAGGCAGATCGCCCCCAGCCAGAAAAGTGGCGCGCCCGGATCGTACCCGACCTGGATCCCCGAAAACAGAATCGGATCAACCGCCACCCAGAGAAAGGGCGGAGGCGGCGCCGGCGTCACGCGCTGTCCGATGATTCGGTACGCCTCCGGCCGATTGAGCAGCAGCCACACGGCCGCCTTCACTTCGCCATTCTCGATAAAATCGAGCTGCAACGCCGGATTGTGTCCGTGAAAGTCGGCGCTCTTCATGCGTCCATCCGGCGTGAGTTCGAACGTCGGCGCGATCCGGTTCGCGCGAACCGACAGTCCGCCCGCCAGCGCGACGGGTTCGCCGGGCCGCACCGTGATGTCGCGACCGCCGATGCGAAGCACCGCGGTCCGGAACGACGGTGTCATGCCCCAGGAAGCCTGGTAGAAGCGAACGCGGTTGATGTCGAGGGGATCGTTGACGACGATGCGCTTGCGGCCGAGATCGGCGCCGTTCTGTCGAACGGTAATCTGGCTGGCGTAGCGGCTGACTTCGCCCGACGGGTAGTATTGTATATCAAAATCCTCCAGCGTCACTTCCAGGGGGCGATGCTTGAGCTTCATCGTTTCTCCGACGGGAAGCGGCAGGATTTCATCGAACCCATACAGCGCTCCCATCAACCCGCCCGCCAGGATCGCCACGATGCTCACATGAAGGACCATGTCGCCCCACCGCTGGACACGGTGGCGCGCCGCGAAGAAGGCGGACGCGCGCCCGCCTTCCGCGGCGCGCACCGGCTCCTCATAAAAACGCAGTCCGAGTGAACCGAGCCACGACCGCACCACGTCGCCGGCCTGATCGATCGGAAGACGCGTTGGAAGCGAAGCGCGCAGGCGCGAATGAGAAAACAGGCGCTCCACCGACCGCTCTTCGTCCCGTTTGGGAATGCCGTGAATCAGCAGGGGACCGCGCCGCAGTTTGCAAGCCACGACGTCGAAGGCCATGAGCGCGAGCAGCGCGGAAAACCAGCCGCTGTGATAGACCTCAATTTTCGGAAAGAACGTGCCGAAGATCGACGCGGCCGCGATCACGGCGAAGAGCCAGATGTTGAAGCGGACGGAACGGAACGGCTGAAGGGTGCTGTCAGGAAGCAAAAGCCCCGCTGTCAGAAGAACCGCGAGGCTGGTGAAAAACCGCCAATCGAAGAGATAGCGGAAGACGAGGGCGACGTCAGTCGGCGTTGGCCACCTTCTTGGACGAGCGGACCAGTTTTTCCCAGGCCGTGAGCGCATTGCGGTCCCACCAGCCCTTCTCGACTTCCTGCCACATGATCTCGAATGATTTGTCGACGGTGAAAGCTTCCTTGTAGCTGCGCTGAGAGCGCAGCGCGTCGTAAATGTCGACGATGGAAATGATGCGGGTGAGCGGAGAAAGCGCCGCACCCTTGAGCCCGTCCGGATATCCGGAGCCGTCCAGTTTCTCGTGGTGGTGACGGATGAGAGGGAGCGCATCGCGCATCGTTCGCAACTTTCCGCAGATCTCACAACCAAGCACCGGATGGCGCTTCATGATGGCGAACTCTTCCGGCGTGTAGCGGCCGGGCTTGAGAAGAATGGCGTCGGGAATGGCGATCTTGCCGATATCGTGGAGCATGCCACCCTTGCGCAGGACCTGGGCTTCGTAGCCGCTCACG
The DNA here is from genome assembly GCA_038238485.1 of Elusimicrobiota bacterium. Taxonomy (GTDB): domain Bacteria; phylum Elusimicrobiota; class Elusimicrobia; order F11; family F11; genus JBBRXR01. The sequence continues at coordinate 2,872 of JBBRXR010000214.1, forward strand.
CCCATCGCCTTGCCGAGCTCGACGGCATACTGGGCGACGCGGTCCGCGTGTCCGAGCGTGTAAGGATCCTTGGCTTCCAGCGTTCGGGCCAGCGCGTTCAAAACGGTTTCGGCGTCGTCGCGTTCGTCGACGATGGTTTTCAGCCGGAGGAGGGACTTGATGCGGGCGATGAGCGTCTCCGCGTGAAGGGGGCCGGCGATGACGTCGTCGCAGCCGGCCTGCACGTATTTGCTGTCGTCCTTCCCTTCCGCGTTGTCAACGATGAGGATCGGAACCGCGCTATAGGACGGGTCTTGCTTGAGCGTCTGGCAGAGAACGAGCGCGTCGGGATCGCGAAGGCTGGTTTCGAGGACAAGGAGATCGGGTGGAGAGCCGAGGTGAATAATTTCCAACACCCGCTCGCCCCGGTCGGTGATGTGTACTTCGTAATCACCACTCGCAACCAGTTCCTGGAGAAGTTGCGAAAGGCGTGAATCGGTTTGGCCGATAACGATTTTCGGGGGCCTCATCGTTGAGGGGCACTTTAGCAGAGGGGTGGGGGATCGTCAACGATCCACGGGTGGGTAACGAAGTGTTATGATTCGTTATCTTTTTATGTGGGGAAAGTCATGGTCAAGAAAGCGGCGGAAAAATCGAAAAAGGAAGAGCAGTGGGACGAACTGGAGATTTTCTCCGACCTGTCGGCCCTGTTTGCGTCCACCCTGGAGCTTCAGCACACCCTGGATGAGACCATCGGGCTGGTGAGCCGCCTGACCAAGGCCGACGCCTGCTTCCTCTACCTGCTGGACCACGCCGCCAACGACCTCGTCCTCTCAGCATCCAAGACGCCTCACCCTCAAGAAATCGGCCACCTCCGCCTCGCCATGGGCGAAGGCATCACGGGCTGGGTCGCTAAACACCACAAGGTCGTCGCGCTTCCCAAGGGCGCTCAGCAGGACCCGCGCTTTCGCGGCGCCCTTCCGGAAGATGGCTACGAGGCATTCCTTTCCATTCCGATTCTGATCAAGAACAAGCTGGTCGGCGTCATCAACGTGCAGCACCGCAAGCCGCACGCCTATTCTGCCCGGCTGGTCAGCATGCTCTCGACGATCGGCCGCCAGATCGGCGCCGCCATTGAGACGGCGCGCCTGTATAAGGAAACGCGCAACCGCGCCAAGGCGCTCGAGGCCCTGAAGGCCGTCTCCCACACCCTCAACCAGGACCGTTATCCCGAAGAAATCATGCAGCTGATCGTGAACATGACGGCGCAGATGATGGGCTCGAACATCTGCTCGATCATGATCCTCGACGAGAAGAACCAGGAGCTGAAAGTGGTCGCCTCCCAGTCGCTCGACCCCGCCTATCGCGACAAGCCGCCGGTCAAGGTGAATGGCAGCCTCTCGGGCAAAACCGTCACCACCAAAGC
>JBBRXR010000215.1:0-4238 GCA_038238485.1 Elusimicrobiota bacterium
ACTACTTCGTCAACGTGATCGTGCAGCGCGTCGGCGCGGACCTGTACCAGGACGGCATCCGGCACTCGCTCGCGCTCCCGTTCCAGACGTTCGAGGATCAGCGCAGCGGGGAAACGCTGGGGAAGCTGCAGAAGGTGCGCTCGGACACCGAGCGTTCGCAGTCCTACGCGCTTTTCCTTCGGCAGAACCGCGGTTGGCTGGGCGAATACGCCGACTTCATGGCCATCCATCGCATCCTCGGCAAGTCGTCGGTCGACTGGACTGTGGACGAAATGGCGATGGTGCGCCTCTCGCCGCGCTACCTCCAGCTTTACGAGCTTCATTCCTACAAGCAGTGGATCGGCTACCGCCAGTTCGCCGAAGCGCTCAACGAGGTTCAGGACGCCGGCGGCCACGTCATTCCCGACTTTCCGCATTACCGCGCGAAGGACTCTGTTGAGGTGCGCAATCACCCTGAGGCGTTCCGCGATCCGAAGAACCGCAGCGCCGGCATCAAGAACGCGTGGACCGACCAGACCTGGGGGGACCTCGCGCTCTGGAACTGGCCCGAGCTCGCGCGCGGCAGCTACGACTTTGTTCTCGGCCCGATCCGCCACTGGCTGCGCTTCGGCCTCGACGGCGGACGCATCGACGCCGCCCATTTTTTCTATCGCATCGGCCAGTACGGCAATAACGACGAGCCCGGCGACGCCGTGGTCTCGCGCCTCGCCTCGACATTCCAGCAGTACGGCGGACTTCCGGTGGCCGAGGCTTTCGAAGGCAAGGGCGACGAAGTGGCCCGCCACGGCATCGTGGTCGTCGACGGCAACTGGCAGCGCGTGAGCACGCACGACGACCTGGCACGCCCGCACCTGAACGATCCCATCAATTTCGTGAAAGACCTTTTGGGCCGCCTCTTCCGCCGCGGCGATCCGCGCACGTCGCAGTTCATCGCCTACACACTGGGCGATCTCGACGGCGACGCGCGCACGGTCAAACGCATGGAAGACGGCAAGTCGCTCTGGCGCTATCGAATGTCGCTCCAGCCCACGCGCGATCTCGGCGTCGCCATCCGATTTTACCGTCAGACGCTGCCCGCGCTCCGCGCGAGCGGACGCCGCCTCTGGGACGCTGCCATTGAGCTGCGCGACATGTTCGAGAGCGCCACCGAATCCTTCGTCAAAGTCCGCGATGGTCGCCCCGAGATCTGGGCCGCCAGCCGTGACTGGTTCGCCGAGCAGTGGGGACGTGACACGTTCATCGCCCTGCCGGGCATCATGCTTTCCACCCGCCGCTTCGACCAGGCGCGCGAGCTCATCCGCAACTTCGCCCGCTTCGAGCGCAACGGTCTGATCCCCAACCGCGTCTGGGATCCGGCCAACCCGGCGTCGATCGAGTACAACACTTCCGACGGATCGATGTGGTTCATCCAGGCCGTGAAGAGCTACGCCGAAGCCACCGGCGACGCCGCGTTCGTCGCCGAGATGACGCCCGTGATGAGCCGCATCATGCAGGGATACATCAACGGCACCGGCTGGGACGCCGGCAAGCACATCAACGACAATCCCGCTTTGAACGACCGTGTGATCCGGATGGACCCGGCCGACGGACTTATCGATGTGCCCGGTCAGTCGACGTGGATGGACGCCGATCCGCACGGACAGGGCGCCGTCACGCCGCGCAACGGCAAGCCCGTCGAAATCAACGCGCTCTGGTATTCCAATCTCCGTTTCATGGCGCAGGCGCTCGCGTCGGGCGATGGCAGACAGGGCGAAGTGGCTCAGTACACGCGGCTCGCCGACCAGGTGAAGGTGAGCTTCAACGCGACGTTCTGGAACGACCACGCCGCCGGCCCATCATCGCTGGAAAAGGAAAATTCTCTTTTCGACATGGCGCCGGGCGGGCCGCACAACGGCGCCGTTCGCCCCAACATGCTCTTCGCCATTTCGCACGGCGGCGACCTTCTCTCGCCCGAGCGGCAGGCGGCGGTGTTCGCGCGCGCGGAGGCCGACCTGTGGACGCCCTTCGGCCCGCGCACGCTCTCGCCGCGCGACTCCAATTACAAGAGCCGATACGAGACGAGCCGCCAGCCGTATCCCGGCGAAACCGATTTCCCGAACCACAAAGATTACGCCTACCACCAGGGCACCGTGTGGCCGTGGCTCATCGGCACCTACGTCGATTCGCTCGTGAAGGTCCGCACCGCGCAGGGCCGCACGATGCCGCAGATCCAGGACGAGATCCGCACGCTTCTCGAACCCATCGTCAACGAATTCGCCGAGCAGGGATCGCTGCATGAAGTCTACGACGGCAGCCCGCGCATGGAAGACGGACGCCAGCACCCCGGCGGGACGTCGTCGCAGGCGTGGAGCGTCGCCGAGGTTTACCGCGTGCTCGCCACGTACGGCGTCCTCGCCGCGCCCGTGTCGGCGCCGTCCGACTGGATCGCCGACCACGCGCCCGCCGTCGCGGGCAAGACCGTCGTCGAAGTGACCATGGAGATGGCGCTGCCCGGCGCCGCCTTCGACGCGATGACCACGGCCGGCATCGACCACGAAACGCAGGTGAACGCGGCGATGGCCACGTCCACCGGCGGCATCGGCCCGCTTTTGAAAGAACGTGTCATCGCCCTGGGCGACCTCGGCGCAAACGTCGTGGCCTTCTCTCTTCTTTACGAGCACGTCTGGGTTCAGAAAGTGACGAAGGGCGTCGACGGAAAACCCGATACCATCCAACAGGAGAAGGTGAAGATCGGCGACGCGTTCCGCAAGATCTTGATCGACGCCGGCACCGTGGACGTCACGATGTTCGATGGCTCCATTGCCCAGGTGCGGGTCTGGCGCGCGCCCGAAGGAATGTTCGGCAAGGCGACCGTCTACTATTTCGATTACCCGAAGATCGCCGATGTGGTGTACCCCGGCAACGCCGACGGCGCGGGACTGAGCGAAGCCATGCGCCTGGCGCAGAACTGGATGGTCGGCCGTGGATCGCTGGCGATGCTTAAGCAGCTCGACCGCAAGCCCGACATCACCGTGATGAGCGAAATGCCGTCGACGCTCGCGTTCCACCGCCTCGTCGAAGACCAGTTCACCGACGACCCGTTCTTCAGGGACACGCAGTACGTTTTCAATGATCACACGCCGCTCGAGTACGCCCATCCGAAATGGGACGCGGGCGTGCGCGAGCGCATGCGCCTTCGTCCGATGTTCTACGAAGGTCAGGACCTGAAGGTGGGGGACAAGGTCGTCGGCACCGCGATGATCATCAACGCCGCCGACGCCGTCTACGGCGTGGCCCGCAAGCACGGCGACGTGATGCGCGCGATGGAGCACCTGCGCCAGTTCGCCTCCAAAATTCAATCCGTCACCAACGGCGTCAGCGCCTCCTACTGGCCGACCGATGAGTTTCGCGATTTCACCCGCGCGGTGGGAATGACCGACGACGAAATCGCCCGCGTGAAGACGCGCCGCCGCAATGAGCTCCTTCGCTATCTCGGCGAGCGCGAGCACATGCCTGAAGGCTGGGCCGACCGGATGATCGCCGAAGGCAACGCCGTGGGCATCTGGACGCGGCGCGTGGTGGGTTATAAGCGAATGGACGTTTTCTCGACGCTCATTGAGAACGATGCCATGCGCGAACGTTTTCTCGCGAGCGGCATCATCTTCGTGCTTGGCGGACGCATCCATCAGGACGATCCGTTCGGCCTCACGCAGTTCGCGCGCATCCAGGCCGTCATGCAGCGCGACCCGCGCCTCAAAGACCGCGTCATCTTCTTCGAGAACTACAACATCCTCGACGCGCCGCATCTGTTCCGCGGCGCCGACTTCTCGGTGATGCTCGCCGATGACGGCTACGAGGCTTCGGCGACCGGTTTCCAGAAGGCGCAGATGAATGGCGACCTCATCATCGCTTCGCACGACGGCGCGGTGCCGGAGTCCGTCGTGTTCGCCCAGCGCGACGCGGCGAACGCCAACGGCTTCGAAGTCCCGTATGTCCGCACCGACCCCGACCCCGCGCACGCGATGGGCCCGACGCCCGAAGGCCTCATGGACGCGTTCTCGATGTTCGCCAGCGCGCGCGCCAATCCGGTGGTCCACGCGAAGATGGTCCGCAACGCGCTCGCGGCCGCGCCGCGCGTCGACGTCGTGCGCACCGCGCAGGACATGCTCAAGCTCCTCGACGCCACGCTGTCCGAGCTCGGACAGCCCGCCTTCCGCGCCAAACAGGTGTGGGAGTGGGCCGCCCGTGGCGCGGAGGGC
>JBBRXR010000216.1:0-4213 GCA_038238485.1 Elusimicrobiota bacterium
CGTCTACGGTTTTGGGCGGCAGATGTACCTGGCCCTGCCGATCGCGCGCCTCCTCGGCAACGCGAACGCCGCGCTCCACATTCTTTTCTCAACGCGGCTGACGAACGTCGCGCTCGGCGCGGCCACCGTTGTTCTGCTCTACCGCATCGCGCGCCTGCTCAACGTCGAGCGTGTCACCGCCCTGCTGGCCGGCGCGTTCCTGGCGCTCGCGCCGCTTCACGTCTCCTGCAGCCACTATGCGACGCCCACGGTGAGCCTCGTGTTCTGGGTCTACCTCTCCTTCTTCGGGTTTCTCTCTTACCGCGTCTCGCGCCAGCCGGCGTACTGGCTCCTCGGATGCGCGGCGGCGGGCGTGGCCATCGCGGTCAAGTTCGGCTTCATTTGCTGCATTCCGCTTGTCTACCTTCTGGTGCGCGCGGATGAAAAGCTCCTGATCAAGGTGGGCGGCCTCATCGCGCTCGGAGGCGCCTTCTACTATTTCAACTTCGGCGACCTGCCGTGGCGACGCCTCGATGTCATCAAGAGCATCCTGATGACCGACAATTTCGTCGAGCGCGTTCACCCCCGCTGGTTCAATCCGGTCGTGTTCCTCTTCGATCTCATGCCGTCGATGGGACTGCCGGCGTTCGTCTGCGCGGCGGCCGGTGTCGCCGGATACGGGCCGACCGCGGAAAGGGATTCCGCGAAGGTCGGGCTTTCGCGCATGGACCGCTTCGCTTGCCTTGAGTTTCCGCTCCTGGTCTATTTCGTGTCGATCTGGTCGATGACGTCCATTTTCCTGCGGCACCTGGTTCTCCTTCTTCCGTTTCTCGCGCTCGTGGCCGCGCAGGGCTTCCGACGGCTCGAAGCCACCATAGTCGCCCGGCGGGGCGCCCGGGCCGCGCGCGCCGTGCTGTATTTCATTTTGGCCTACCAGGGGGTCGCGACCATCTGGATCGAGCACCAGCATCTCGTGGACCGGGTGTGGCTTGGCATGCAGTGGGTGGAGAAGAACGTCCCGGCCGGAAAGAAGGTGTACATCGCGGAAGGAAACAATTACGACCTAACGTGGAAAGAGGATTTCGAGCCGTCGCTCATCACCACCGACCCGGAGAAAGCGGATTTCCTTTTCATCACGGAGAACATCGTCTGGCTTTTCCGGCGCTCGCAGCTCACGCCGCTCACCGCGAACCCGACGAAAGAACAGGTCTATCACTGGCGCTACATGAAGGACCCCGAGTTCCTCAACGACATCGCGCACGATCGCGCGCCGTTCACGCGCATCGCGAATTTCCCGGCCACCGAAATCCTTCCGGAATTCATCCTCTACAAATGGATCTTCAACACCTTCAATTCCGAGTACGGCGACGTGAGCGTCTACGCCCGCCGAGGCGCGTGAAGATCGCCGCGTTGCTTCGAACGGAAGGACCGGCGGCGGTGTCTCGCCGGCTTAACCGTGCGGGGCGTTGGACCGTGGCGTCGTACCGGGATGAAGACGAAGCGGAGGTCGTCGACCTTTTCGCCGCCGTCTACGGAACGCGGCTGGCTCCGGATGAATGGCGCTGGAAGTACAAGCAGAATCCGGATGGTGCGCCCATCATGCTTTGCGCGCGCGAGACCGCGACCGGACGGCTGGTGGCGTTTCACGCGGCGCTACCGCTCGAGACCCACGTGGGCGGTGATCCGATCACCACCTATTTCTTCGTTGATACGATGGTGGCGCCGGCCTTCCGCAACCGCGGACTCTACATCGACCTGTCTCTCCGGTTGTTCGACGAGGTGGACCGCCGGCTCGACGCCGCCGGCGTGGGACTTCCCAACGCGAGCGCGTTTCCCGTGAACGACGCTCTCGGCATTTCCACGCTCGATCAAGTCCGCCTGTACGGCACGGTGCTCAACGCGCGCCGCGCGGCGGAAGGCCGCCTCGGTTCGCGTCTGCTCGAAAACCTGGCCGGCGCGGCGGGCGCCGCCCTCTCCTGGCCGATGCGGCGCCGCCTCCAGCGGCCCATCGATCCGGCGGTGCGCGCGGTAACGGCGTTTCCCGCGGACCTGGGCGCGTTCTGCGCGCGCGCCCTCGCCTCGACGCCGGTCGCCTCGGCCCGCAGCGCGGCGCGGATGGCCTGGCGTTTCCTCGACCGGCCAGGCCGGACGTACAAGATTTTTCAACACGGCAAGGACGCCGATTTCGCCGGCTTCGTGGTGGTGACGGTCATCGAGAAATTCGGCCTGCGCATCGGCGCGGTGGCAGACTTCGTGCGCGACGCCGCCCGCACCGACGGAGCGCCGCTCCTTCACGCCGCCCTGCGCCACTTCCAGGACGAAGGCGCCGACGTCGCCGTGGCGCTCACGATGTCGGCGGCCGCGGAGCGCGCCGCCTTTCATCGCGCCGGTTTTTTTTCGTCGAAGCTTCTCTGGACGGGACGGCCATTTCATCTTTTAATGGGCCACCGGCCAGTCGTCATGACGGCGCGCCGGCAACGCCATCACGATCTGCTCATCAACGCCGCGAACTGGACCTTCACCTTTGGAGACACCGATCTCATCTGACGCGCCCCGGCCCCTGTTCGCGGACGTAGCGATCATCGTCCCGGCCCACAACGAGGCCGACGAGATCGGGACGCTCTGCGAGCAACTCCACGCGCGCTGCCCGAATGTCCTGGTGATTGATGACGGTTCAACCGACGACACCGGCGCCGTCGCCGCCCGCGCGGGCGCCCTTGTCCTCAGAAACACCGAGCGCCTCGGAAAAGGAAAGGCGATCAGCGACGGTCTGGCGTGGGCCGCCGGTCGAACGGTTGAATGGATTGCCCTGATCGACGGAGACAACCAGCATACCGTGGTCGATCTCGAACGGCTGATCGCGTTTGCGAAGGAAACGGCGTGTGACCTCGCCATCGGCCAGCGCCCCTTTACCCGCGCCATGCCCTTGGGGAGGCGGGCGGCCAATACCACGCTTTCTTTCATCCTCCGCCTGGTGACGGGCCGGGCCATCCCCGATTCCCAATGCGGACTGCGCGTTTTCCCGAAGAAATGGGGCGCCGACTTCCGCCCGGTATCCGCGGGGTATGAGGTGGAATCGGAAATGATCATTCGCGCCGCGCGACTCAACCTGAAGATCGGCCTCCTGCCCATCCAGACCATTTATCCGGCGGAATGGAAGAGCTCGATCCGGCCCGTCCGCGACGCGGTTCGTTGGCTGCAGTTCGTCTTCCGGATGAAATAAGCCCCGCCTTCCGCCGCGGCGAAGATTTTTCGCACGCGGACACGGATGGCCCGTATTCTCGGCATGAAGAAACTTCTGTCCGCCGCCCTCCTCACTCTTCTTTGCGCTCCCCTTCACGCGAAAACAACCACCTACGACTGGACCGGACAGGTCAGCGACTCGCGCTGGAAGGTTGCCCTCAACGACATGGTCCACGGGACCATCGAACTTGACGACGACGCGCCCCGCACCATTAGCGACGGCCAGCCTGATGATTACCGGACGTACCAAGCGGCGCGCTTCACTTTTGTAGCGGGAGGACAGACCTTCAACTCCGGAGGAACGCGGGAATGGTCGGTCCTTTCCGGCGGACAGGGCCTCACCGACTGCGCTCTCCCTGACGCCAACCCGGTTTACTACAGCTTCAACTGGAACGTGGGCGTACGAAACAACAGCCTCGACCTTTTCGCCACCAACCTCGACCAGGAATGGACCGGTGGCCGATGGGGCATGGAAGTGAGCGATCCCGAGCAGGGTTACTTCGCGAATGGTTTTGAAGGCGTCATCAGCACCCTCACGCGCCGCCCGGAGGGTGACCTCGCCGACGCCGCGCCCGTGCCGGAACCGTCGACGTTCATGCTCATGGGTTCCGCTCTCGCGGGCCTCGGATTCTTTCGCCGCAAGCGAAGCCGTCGATAAAAAGTTAATTTCAGGTGAATGGACGCCAGCGACGGCCGCACCTTTAGGTTTCTCCGCGCCCTTCTCGGCCTGCTGGCCCTTCACTGCCTCCTTCTCTCCTTCCGAAGCCTCTGGATCGATGAATTCCGGACATTCCACGTCATCAGCGGCTCATTTATCGAGCTTCTCGCGCGCGTTCCCGCCAGCCACTTGCCCTCGCCGCTCCCATTCCTCCTGCCGTGGCTTTTATCGAAGGTTTTGGGCACGAGCGAGTTCGTCCTGCGCCTTCCCTCGCTGGCCGCGGTGCTGCTCTCGGTTTATTTTCTCTACCGATTCGCTCTCCTTCACACGGAC
>JBBRXR010000217.1:0-4203 GCA_038238485.1 Elusimicrobiota bacterium
GCCGCCGAACACCTTCTGATAGCCGTGCGTCGCGAGGCCGAAACCGGCGACAAGGCGAAGGAGGAGAAGCCCGAAAGCGGCGAGGCTGTCTTTCTTCATCGGATCAGCGGGCGGCGGTTTTGAAGATCTCGTTAAAGAACGCGGTCATGGCTTCCCACGAGCGTTCAGCGGCCTGCTGATTGTACGCGACGCCCTTCGAGGGGTCATTTCCGTTGCCGGGCTCCGAGAATCCGTGGACGGCGCCGCTGTACACGTTCATCTGCCAGTCGACTTTGCCCGCCTTCATTTCGTCGAGGAAAGCGTCGACCTCTTCCTTCTTCACATATGGATCGTCGCCGCCGTGGAGAACGAGCACCTTGCCCTTGATGTTGGCCGCGTCAGCGGGCGTGGGCGTCGATAGGCCGCCGTGGAAGGTGACGATGCCCTTGAGCGGCGCGCCGGAGCGGGCGAGCTCGAGGGCCGTGGTGCCGCCGAAGCAGAAGCCGATGACCGCGAGACGATCAGCGTCGACAAATTTTGATTTTTGAAGCTGCTTAAGACCGGCGGCGGCGCGGCCGCGAAGAATGGCGCGCTCGCTCTTGTAAAAGCCGGACTGCTTGCCGCACTCGGCGGGGTCGGTCGGGCGGATGCCCTTTCCGTAAATGTCGAGCGCGAAGGCCACATAGCCCATCTCGGCCAGACGCGTGGTCTCGGTCTTCGTGAAGTCGTCGAGACCTTTCCACGCGTGCGCGACGAGAACGCCTGGACGCTTTCCCTGCCCTGCATCGTCCCACGCCAGGAAGCCTTCGAGCGTGGCGCCGCCCTGTTTGTATTCCACCACCTGGGTTTTGACGGCGGCCGACGCGAGCGCCGGAATGAAAGCGGCAAGGAAAAGCAGTGACTTCTTCATGGACGTCCTCCTGGGGTTCGTTGCCGAAATAATAGCAAGCCCGGGAGCGGGAGGCGTTGTCAGCTTGCCGCGCGCGCGGGCGCCTTCATCCCAAAGCAGGCGCGAACAATCGACAGCGCCAGGAGAGCGACGCCGAATGTGCAGACGACCGTGGCGCCTGTGGGCGCATCCAGCTTGTAGGACGCGTACATGCCCACCAGACTGACCACCGCGCCCATGAACCAGCCGATGGCCAGCCGCACGCCCACGCGGTTCGAGAACAGCATCGCGGTGACCGATGGCACGATGAGGAACGAGAAGACGAGGAGCACGCCTGCGATCGCGACCGACGACGTCACGACAAGTCCGAAGGTGGCATAGAACAGAAAGTCCCAGAATTTCACTTTGAGACCCGTCTTGTACGGATCGCCGTGGTTGGTGGAGATCGCGAGGAACGGTTTTCGCCACGTCCAGTGGAGCGCGCCGATCACCGAATACACAATTCCCATCTTGATCACGTCATGCGGCGTCACCGCCAGCAGGTTGCCCACGAGGATGTACTTGATGTGCTCCGCGCCTTCCGGAAGGCGGTCCATAATGAGGACCGACGCCGCCGCGCAGACCGCGTAGACGATGCCGATGATGGCTTCCTGCGGCACGAGGCTTTTGCGCGAGCGCGTGAACGCGAAGATCGCGGCGCCGAGCACCGTGAAGGAGAGCGACACCCAATAGGCTCCCGGGCTGTGCAGTTCAAATCCCGCGAGGAACGCGACCGTGGTGCCGAGTGAGGCCACCTGAGCCAGGGAGAGGTCGACAAAGATCACGCCCCGTTCGACCACGTGAAGGCCGAGGTAGGCGTGAATGCCGGTGAGCACGAGGCAGGCCAGCGCGGGCCAAAGAAGAAGTGCGACGATGTCGCTCACTGCCTTCCTCCCTTGCCGAGGGCCTCAGCGATCATTTTCAGGTCGACGTCGAAGAGATCGAAGTAGGTCTTCACCGCGGGCGATCCGCCCACCGACGGCGGGAACGTGAGCATCGTGGCCCCCGTGTCCCTGGCGATCTTGCCTGAGAGCTTGTCGTCGAAGTACGGCTCGACGAGAATGAGCGGGACTTTCTCCGCCTTGATCTGCGCTTCGAGCGCCTGCACATGGGCGGGCGACGGCGGAATGCCGGGCTTCGGCTCGATATGGTTGATGATGTTGAGATTGAACGCCTTCGCGAAGTTCGGGAAGGAGTTGTGGTAGGTGATGACTTTCACACCCGCGAAAAAGGTGGCGAGCGCCGACCACTCCTTCTCCTTGGCGGTCAGCTTCGTCTCAAACGCGGCGAGGTTTTTCTGGTAGTCGCCCGCATTCGCCGGGTCGAGCTCCGCGAGCTTCGAAGCCATGTGGCGCGCGATGATGCGGCCGTTCTCCGGGTCGAGCCAGTAGTGCGGGTTTCCGTCGGGATGAATGTCGCCCATCGATCGGTCGATCGCGCCCGTCGGCTTCTGCAGGACGTTGCAGCCGTCCGACGCCTGCAGGAATCCGGCGCTGCCGGGCAGAATCTTCGAGTTGCGGGCATTCGTCAGAAGCGACGGCAGCCAGCCGACCTCCAGCTCCAGACCGACCACCACCAGCAGGTCCGCCTTCTTGAGCTTGAGGAGGAAGCTCGGTTTCGCGTCGACGAAGTGCGGGTCCTGGTAGCCCTTGGCAATGGACATGACGTCCGCGTGCGCGCCGCCGATTTCGAAGGCAATCGACGCGAGGTCTTCTGTTGTGGTTATCACCTGGACATTCTTGGCGAACGCGGCGGCCGGAAGGACCAGCGCGGTGAAGAGGACGAAAAGTTGTCGAAGTTTCATGTTGTCTCCTTGATTAGAACGGGTGGGCGCCGTGTGGGCCGATGTTGAACGTCGTTTTGAAGAACATCAGGTCTTCGAGCGTTCCATCGGAACGCTGGACCTGGCGGCCCTGCAGGCTGAGCTGGTTAAACTCGGACGGGGAATACGTCACGTAAGCCAGCTGGCCGGACTCGTGGCGCGTGCCGTCGTCGGGGAACTGCGTGAAGTCGTACCGCACACCCGTGTGCCATCGCTGCGCGAACTGGTAATCCATCGTGCTGAAGAAGCCATGACTGTTCACCACGTTCGCCGCCGTCGCGTCGCGGTGGCTCCACAGCGCTTCGGTCATCCACGAGAACGAATGATAGATGGACCGGCGGATGTTCTTCCAACGGATCGTGACGTCGGCGCCATAAAGATGGGTCGACAAGGTACGCGTCGAGTTGTTCACCGTGTCGAATTCCTCGCCCGCATGGCCGAGGGCTGCGCTCGCGCCGATCGTGGCGTTCCACGATTCGGAGACATCGGCAAACGCGCTCCAGCGCCCGACATACACGTTGTCTTTCTCTCCGGCGCGGCTGAAGCTCGGGTTTTCGGTGTCGCGCGGCGACGAGACCGCCTCAGCGGTCAGGTCCATGAACATAAAGTCGTTGGGAATCTGCCATGACAACGACACGCCGGGCCCATTGAGACCTTCGCTTCCGAGATAGTTCCGCTGCATGAGCGGCCGATCGGCGAACGGCGTCTCCGGCGTATGCATGCGATTGAAGCGCCCGAAACTCGTTTTGAATTTTCCCACCTTCACCGCAAGGTCGAAGGGAAGGCGGTACCACGTCAGGTATCCCTCTTCCAAGTCAACGCCTTCGCGCCCAACGGAAATGAAGAAGTCGGCGCGCGACCAGGGATCGACGATCGCCTGGAGGCCCACTTCCACCTCTTTCATCTGGAAGGAATCTCCCTCCACGTCCGTGCCGCCGGGGCCGGGATTTCGATGTCCGGTTTCCGCCTGAAACCAGCCAATGGCGCTGACATTGGGATTGAGAACGTTCGACGCCTGCATCGCGCCGGACACCTGCGCTTCGGGGGCGTAACCCGCCGGCGCCGTGCCGGAACCGGCCAGGGGATCCTGCGCAAAAAGGCAGGGTGAGACCAGTAGAGACACAAGCAGGAATGTGGTTCGACGTCGCATGAGACCTCCGCGTTAAACGCATTCAGATGTTCAGATCAACCGTAGGGAAAGACGGCGGAGAAATCCGCCGAGCGGTCAGGCGACGGGCGGGGCGCGGGGAAGGGAGCTGGCGGTGGTGCAATCGGCAACGATGTTGCGGCCGCCGACGGCCAGCAGCGACTGGAACGTGAAAACGGTATTGAGCGCGGAGACGCGCGGCGCGTTGAGGCCGGGAGTGTGATGAATCACCTGGCAGGTGGAGCACTGCGTGTCGGATTCGCCGGCCTTGTGCGTGTGAAACGCCTGCACGGCGTTAAAGCTGACGAAAGCGGCCAAGATAAGCAC
>JBBRXR010000218.1:0-4189 GCA_038238485.1 Elusimicrobiota bacterium
CCGGTGGCCTGCGGCGGCGTGACGATTTCCAACGTCACGCTTCACAACTACGATGAGGTCGACCGCCTGGACCTGCGCATCGGCGACACGGTGGTCATCGAGCGCGCCGGCGAAGTGATTCCGAAAGTGGTGAAGGTCCTGCCGGAGAAGCGCACCGGCCGAGAGCAGAAGGTCGTGGCGCCCACCCAATGTCCGGCCTGCGGAACGAAGGTGAGCCGCATTGAAGGCGAGGTCGCGCTTCGCTGCATGAATTTGAACTGCCCGGTGCAGATCGCCCGGAGCGTCATCCACTTCGCGAGCCGCGACGCGATGGACATCGAAGGCATGGGGGAGGCCGTCGTCCAGCAACTGCTCGACGGCCCCGGCCTTAAGGACGTGTCCGACATCTTCACGCTGAAGGCCGAAGATTTCCTCGAGCTCGAGCTTTTCGCGGAAAAGCGCGCGGAGAACCTGGTGAGCGCGATCCAGAGGTCCAAGAAGCAGCCGCTCGAACGCCTGATCTACGGTCTCGGCATCCCCGACGTGGGGGAGAAAACGGCGTTCACGCTGGCCGAACGCTTTAAGGACCTGGAGACGCTGGAGAACGCGTCTGAAGATGAGCTCACGCGCGCGTCGGACGTCGGGCCCAAAATCGCCAGCTCCATCCGCCAGTTTTTCGAGCTGCCGCGCGTGCGAGAGACGCTCAAAAAGCTTCGCAAGCTGGGCGTTGACCCGAGATATAAGGCCGATCCCAACGCGAGCGCCGTTCTTTCCGGCAAGACCGTCGTGTTTACCGGCGAGCTGAGCCAGATGACGCGCGAGGACGCCGAACGCCTCGTGCGCACGATGGGGGGCAAAGCGACGGGCTCCGTTTCGGCCAAAACGGACTTCCTCGTGGCCGGCGAGTCGGCCGGGGCGAAGCTCAAAAAGGCCCAGACGCTGGGCGTCAAGGTGCTCACCGAGGACGCTTTTCTGACGATGATTAAAAAGCTAAGTTAGCGCCAGTTCCAACCCGGTTTCCGACGTAATCACGAACCCATTTCAGGAGAATCCCCCGATGGCGCTTGTTAAAAGGGCTCTGCTTTCCGTTACCGATAAAGCCGGTGTCGTCGACCTGGCCCAACGCCTCTGCGACCTCGGCGGCGACATCATCTCCACGGGCGGAACGGCCGCGATCCTCCGACAGGCCGAGATCAAGGTGACGGAAGTTTCCGCGCTCACCGGATTTCCCGAGATCCTCGACGGCCGCGTGAAGACCCTGCATCCCAAAGTTTTCGGCGGCCTTCTGGGCATGCCCGACAAGCCCGAACACGCCAACGCCATGGAAAGCCATGGCATCACGCCCTTCGACCTCATCGCGGTGAACCTCTACCCCTTCGAAAAAGTCCTCGAAGGGACCGCCATGTCCGATGAAGAGATCGTGGAGTACATCGACATCGGCGGAGTGGCGCTCCTTCGCGCGGCCGCGAAGAACTACCGCCACGTGCTCGTGCTCTGCGACCCCGCCGATTACGGCGCCGTCCTCACCGAGATGCAGACGCCGCAGGGCGTTTCCCTGGAGACGCGTCAGCGCCTCGCGGTAAAAGCCTACGCGCACACGGCGCATTACGACTCGGTGATCGCCTCGCACCTCCGCCGCCGCTGGGAAATCAAAGATAAATTTCCCGAAGAGCTCACGGTCGGCCTGCGCCGCCTGAAGAAGCTGCGCTACGGCGAGAACCCGCACCAGGAAGCCTCTCTCTACCGCGAGTCCGGCACGCCGGCCTGGGGCGTGGTTTCCGCGAACGTCCTTCAGGGCAAGGAAATTTCCTTCAACAACTACCTCGATTGCGAAGCGGCCTGGCAGGTCGCGGCGAGCTTCACGGACCCGGTGTGCGCCATCATCAAGCACAACAACCCGTGCGGCGTGTCGACCGCGGCGTCGCCGGCGGAGGCCTATCGCTGGGCGCTGATGTGTGACCCGGTCAGCGCGTTCGGAGGCATCGTCGGCTTCAATCGCTCCGTGGACCGCGAGACGGCTGAAGAGCTGAACAAACTTTTTCTCGAATGCGTGATCGCGCCGAGCTATCACCCCGAAGCGCTGGAAGTGTTCAAGGCGAAGAAGAATCTCCGGGTGCTCGAGCAACCCGCGCTCCTCGCGTCGCCCTATGATCTCGACGTCCGCAAGATTTCCGGCGGCTACCTCGTTCAGGACCCGGACCGCATCTCGGGCTCGGAGTTCCGCGTGGTCACCAAGCGCCAGCCGACCGAAGCGGAGAAAACGTCGCTCGACTTCGCCTGGCGTGTCGCCAAGCACGTGAAGTCGAACGCCATTATCCTCGCGCGCGGATCACAGACCGTCGGCGTCGGCGCGGGTCAGATGTCGCGCATCGACTCGCTCAAGATCGCGGCGAGTAAAATGAAAGAAGCCAAGCTCAACGTCGGTCCGGTCCTCGTTCTCGCCTCCGACGCTTTCTTCCCGTTCCGTGACACCGTCGACGCCGCCGCCGAGATCGGCGCGACCGCGATCATTCAGCCGGGCGGGTCCATCCGCGACGACGAATCGATCAAGGCGGCCGACGAACACAACATCACGATGGTGTTCACGGGCACCCGGCACTTCAAGCACTAGTTGAAGCCCGTCGACCTCATCGACGACGCTCATTGTTTCGTCTGCGGGAAGGACAACCCCGCCGGACTCAAGATCGACTGGAAGACGCGCGACAACGTCACCGAAGCGCAGTTCACGCTGTTCAAGGCGCACCAGGGCTGGAAAGACGTCGTGCACGGGGGAATCCTCGCGACGGTTCTGGATGAAGCGATGACGCGCCTCGCGTGGCAGAAATTCGGCGGCGCCGTCACAGCGGAAATGACCGTTCGTTATCTCAAGCCCGCGCGCATCGGCGACCGGCTTTCCGTGCGCGGCGAAGTCGATGACATCCGGGGCCGGCTCATTCCGGCGCGCGCGGCCATCCGCGACAGCGCCGGCGACATCGTCGCCGAAGCGACGGGCAAGGCCATCAAAGCGAAAGGAAAATGACCCAAGACCTTCGAAAAGCATTTCTGGATTACTTCAAGCGGCAGGGGCACACCATCGTGCCCTCCGACTCCCTCGTGCCCTCAAGCGATCCCTCGCTCCTCTTTACCTCCGCGGGCATGGTGCAGTTCAAGGCGCACTTCCTCCAGCAGATCCCGCTCACCTTTACGCGCGCGGCCTCGAGCCAGCGCTGCCTGCGCACCACCGACATCGAGCGCGTCGGCCAGACCGCGCGCCACCTCACATTCTTCGAGATGCTCGGCAACTTCTCGTTCGGCGACTATTTCAAGGAAGACGCCATCACGTTCGCGTGGGAGTTCCTGACGAAGGAGGTCGGCCTCGCGAAGGACCGGCTGTGGATATCCGTCTACAAAGACGATGATGAGGCCATCCAGATCTGGAAGAAGCACGTGCCGGAATCGCGCATCGTGAAGATGGGAGATTCCTCCAATTTCTGGACGATGGGCCCGACCGGGCCGTGCGGTCCCTGTTCGGAAATCTATTTCGACAAGGAAGGCGGCCCCGGCCCGGGTCCGACCGAGACCGACGATACCGACCGCTACATGGAAGTGTGGAACAACGTCTTCACGCAGTTCGATCGCCAGGAAGACGGCTCCCTCGTTCCGCTGCCCAAAAAGAACATCGACACCGGCATGGGCCTCGAGCGCCTTGCGTCCGTCGTCGAGGGCGTGAAAGCGAACTTCGACACCTCGCTTCTCCGTCCGCTCATCACCTTCGCGGAAGAATCGCTCAAGCAGAAATACGGCGTCGACCCGAAGAAAGACGTGGCGATGCGCATCGTGGCCGATCACGTGCGCGCGGTGACGTTCCTGATTTTCGACGGCATCCTCCCGTCCAACGAAGGTCGCGGCTACGTGCTGCGCCGCCTGCTCCGCCGCGCCACGCGCCAGGCCACGCTGTACGGCGCGGGAAAACCTTTCCTCCACGACGGCGTGAAGATCGTCAGCGAGCTCATGAAATCCACCGCGCCCGACCTTCCGGGCCGCATCGACACCATTTCGAACATCATTCGCGAAGAAGAAGAACGCTTTCTTGAAACCGTCGGCACCGGTTCGGAGCGCCTGAAGGAACTCGTCGGCACGGCCAAGGCCGCCAAGCGCAAGTCGCTCACGGGCGCGGAAGTGTTCCGCCTCTACGACACGTTCGGATTCCCGCCGGACCTCACCCGCGAAA
>JBBRXR010000219.1:0-4177 GCA_038238485.1 Elusimicrobiota bacterium
CGGACGCCTTCGAGGCCGTTCACGATATCAACTTCCCCCACGCCTTTCAGGATGGCGTTGCGCGCCGACTGGACCTTCGGAATCATGCCGCCGGTAATGACGCCGTCCTTGATCAGACGGTCGATGGCGTCGATGTGAAGCACCGGAATGCGGCGGCCCAGCGCGTCGCGGACGCCGGCCACATTCGTCAGGAACACGAGGCGGGCGGCTTTCAGCCCGATGGCCACCGCGCTAGCGGCGTCATCGGCGTTGATGTTGACGGCGTTGCCCTTCCGATCCGAGCCGACGGACGACACGATCGGCGTGTAGCGGGCCTCCACCAGGGTTTCCAGCAGGCCCACGTTGACCTTCCAGGGACGCGCCGCGCGCGCCAGGCCAGTGATGGGCTGGCCGATGACGAGGCCGCCGTCGCGGCATGACAAGCCCACCGCGTTGACGCGCAGGCGCTGAAGCTCGGCGGTGAGGCCCTTGTTGATCTCCCCGCTCAAGATCCGTTCGACGTGAACCATGGCCTCCGGCGTGGTCACGCGCCGTCCGCCGACGAACCGGGCCTCAACGTTGTTCCGCTTGAGCTCGGCTTCGATCTGCGGACCGCCGCCATGCATGAACACCACGCGTTCGGTCGTTTGAATCTTCTTGATGCCCTTTAAAATTTTCGCGCGGGTGGCGGGCGTGGCGAGAAGCTCGCCGCCAGCCTTGATGAGCCACGGTCGTTTCATTGAATGTCTCCTGCGTCCTTCGACGGGCGATAGTGAGCGCAGCGTCGCGCGAACTCGCACCGGCCGCAATGCCGGTGGTCGGGTTGGAAATCCTGGGCGCCGATCCGGCGGCCGACGTCGTTGAGGACGCGCTCGGCGTCGGACAGTTGTTCCGGCGTTCGCTCCACGATGCGCGACTCGCCGTTCGACAGAAAGTGATAGCGAAGCCGCACCGCAGCGCCCTGGAGAACGGACTTCATGCCCAGCGCGTAAAACGTCATTTGGAGATCGCTGGCGGTCCGCTCGGGCGTCCACCCTTCCGCGCGCGTCTTGTATTCCACGATCTCGTAGCTTCCATCGGATCGGCGATCCAGGCGGTCGAGTGTGCCGCGAAACCGCAAGCCGTCGCCGAACGGCACGTCGAAATCTTTTTCCGTCGCGACCACGCCCGGAAATGTTCCCTGCTCATTTTCGAAGAACCGTTGAAGCATCGTGCGCGCCGACTCGTAGGCGGCGATGGTGGCTTCGGGCGACTCAAAGCCTTCGTTCACCCATTCTTCGTCGAAGATTTCGAAAAGTCGTCCCAGCGAGCGGTCCGTGTTGTCGGCGCCAAGAAGTCGGCCCAGCGTGCGATGGACGGACTGTCCGAGCGCCATGCCGGCCGTCGGGCCGGAACGCCATCCCAGGCCATGGACCAGATGATACATCCACGGACAGCGTTGGTAGGCCTGGACGCGGGAGAACGAAAGGTCAATGGGTTTATCGTCGCTCACTCGGGGCCCGCGCTGCGCAGTTTCAAAAAGGTCACGATCGAATCGCCGTAGCGCTCTTCGCGCTTCACGAGCCAGGCCTCGCTGTCCGTCACGATCTCTTTTTTGTGGTGCTGGGCGATGACGAACCCCTGCGGGGCGAGGAGATCATACTTTCGGATCTGCTCGAGTGTGGGCGCCGTGAGGTTGAGCATGGTCTTCGCCTCGTCGACGTAAGGCGGCCCCAGGAAAATGATGTCGAACGGTCGGGGCAGGGAGGACAGGTTGCCCGCGACATCCAGGCCGAACACATCGGCCTGCGCATCGACCTTGAGATGCACGATGTTCTGACGGATGAGCGCGGCGCTTCGCCGGTCCTTCTCCAGGAAGACCGCGTGCTTGGCGCCTTCAGAGAGAGCCTCGAGGCCCACGGAGCCGGTGCCCGCGTAAATGTCGAGGAATCGAGAGTCCGGAAGATAGGGACGGATGATGTCGAAGACGGATTTCTTGATGCGCGCGAGGATGGGGCGAAGGTGCGCGCTTTTGGGTCCGGAGTTCAGGACGCGGCCCCGGAGGGTACCGCCAAGGATTTTCATCACGGCAGATGTCCTGAAGAAAAAAAAGTGGAGCTGATCGGGATCGAACCGACGACCTCCTGCATGCCATGCAGGCGCTCTCCCAGCTGAGCTACAGCCCCAATAAATCGAAGGGTATTACGACGGGACGTCAATGCGGAAAACGGAGCATAACAAAATACGGGAAAGCCAAACATGTCGATTACGGCCGCTACTCGGCTTCAACGTACGGCAGGATGACGGTGCCCGTAGCGTAATTCTTGATCCGCGCGGCCTGCGTTTCCGACGAGGAGGTGAGGAGATCAATGTAGCGCGGCGGCGTGCGCGGGCCGGGAGCGCCGCCGAACGCGTCCTGCGTGGCGGTGGCCTGAACCGTGATGGGCGTCGGCGCGTCGTCCCGGGACCCGACCCGTGAGCCTCCCGACGCGGCGGTAATCCGCCACTGGCGGGGCTCGCCGCGGAGCGTCTTGCGCGGAAACGTGCCGGCATAACCGGAGGGCGACACATCGGCGGCTTTCACCAGCAGCAGCCGCTGTTCGCCGCCCGGAAGTCCCTGATAGAGCGCCACGGTCTTGGGTGTCAGGACCACGGCGTATTCCCATGCCGCCTCCTGCTCGATAACGGCCTGGCCGCGCTTGGCGAGAACGGCCGTGCTGCCGGCGCCGCTCAGTCGGTTCACGTCGACGTAAATATCTGTCAAGGGCGCGACGGCATTGGCGCCCGCCACGGACAGCTCCGCCACGGAGGCGGAGAACGTCACGTCCGTGTCCGTCCAGGAAATCGTGAGATCACGGAGATCGAACGATCCCTTCGCGTAGGATCCCACCGGGTAGACGATTCCACCGTCGCCATTGTCGTCACCCTTGGGGTCGTTCCAGGTGAGGCTCTGCGGGCCCTCGACGAAGAACGGGCGGTCGTTATCGGTCGCCTTCGACTGCGTCGCGCGGTGGACGGCACGGTCGGCAAACCAGGTGGAGGAATTTTCAGGAACGGGCACGCCGGCCAGCCGGTACACATTGGCGATGGTCGCCAAAAAATTGCGTTGCCCGAACGTGGGCGGGTTCTGCGTGTCTGCGAGGGCCAGAAGGAACGGCCCGCTCTCCGCGGTGCACATCTCTTCGATCGCGGCGTCCAGCCGATTCAGGTTGGCGCGGCCCGAGTTCTTGTAATTCTCAATCACGTCGCGCGCTTCGGCCAGCGCCTGCCACGCGCGTTTCTGCAGGGGCGACTGGACCCAGGCCGAATAGTCATTCAGGAACGGATCAACTTCCTTTGGGAGCTCAAATTCGTTGTGCAGATTTTCCACGAACTCCTGGGCGGTACCGAGGGGGGCGGTCGCGGTCGAACGGGATTTCGCGATTTCGGCGACGAAAATCTTTTCGAATTCCGGGGTGGGCAGCCCTGCCGAATTCACGTAGGTGAACGGCTGGGCCAGCGCCGCCTTGGCGGCGTCGCGCGCCGAGAGAATATTGTTCGCGGTATTTTCTTCGATCGGCAGCGCCTGCGGCACAAGGAGCGCGGTTCCGCCAAAGAAGCGAACGCCCCAACTCGCGCTGGGTCGGGCAAGGACCCAGGAAAGGCGGAATCGGCGCAGCACCTGAATGACGGGCTCGCTGATCGCGCCATGCGGCGGATAGAAACCGGACGGAAGCTGTCCCCATCTCCGCCGGTAACGCCCAGACGCGCGCGCGGTCTGGGCGGCGGCGTCCTCCGGCCAGGCGAAATTGATGGCCCACTTCTGCGACTTCTCCCCCGCCACGCGGATGTCGGCGAGCATGGGCAGGTTCGGTTCGTTGTCGAGCGCCAGCACCACCTCGATCTGCTTCGACGTCTGCAGCGCGGCGAAGCGCTTCGCGAGAGCGGAACGGGTCGGCGCGTCAAAGTACGTCGGCGGGAAAATCAGCGTCATTTTGAGCTCGAGGTCGCTTTCGAGTCGTGAGAGAAGCGCTTCGGCGTCGCCATCGGGGTGGACGGCCAGAATGATGGCGATGCGCTTTGGCGCCTGATCGGCGTTGATCGGCGACGCCACGGGCGTGGGAGTGGCTTCACTCGCGGCGGGCCGGTTAGCGGTGGTCGGGTGCGGCGTCATCGGCGGCGGCGTGCAGGCCGAGACGGCGATGAGCAGTAGAAGGGCGGCGCGAAGGGTGGTTTTCAC
>JBBRXR010000220.1:0-4171 GCA_038238485.1 Elusimicrobiota bacterium
GCCCGCCAAGGGCACCACGGTGATTTCCACGGTCGTCCCCTCTCTGCCCTTCGCCAGGAAACTGCCCGCACGCATGCCGGAGGCGGGCTGTTCGGCCCAGCCCTTCGGGACGGTCCAGTCGATATTCGGATGAGCGCCGGCCGCGGGGCCCCCCATGGTCATCGGCATCACCACTTCCTTGGGGACGCGGTACACCTCGATCTCGCCTTTCTTACAGCCGGCGATGACGGGAAGAACGGCGCTTAATAATAGGAGGAGACGGCGAAGGCGGGGGTGCATGGACGACATTGAACCAAGTTTTAACCGTTCGACGGAAGGGACAGGCGCCAGGCGTTGTCGCGCAGCCAGCGCCGGTGGACTTTGTAATCGGGGCAGAATCGCGCGACGCGTTCCCAGAAGCGCACGCCATGGCCCCGCCATTTGAAATGCGTGAGTTCGTGGACGACGATGTAGTCGAGCACGGCGGGCGGCGCCATCACGAGCTTGGCGTTGAAGGAGAGCGTTCCACTTCGGGGAGAACAGCTTCCCCAAAGCGTCTTCTGGTCGCGGACCTGAACGGCGCCATGCGGCTGGTCCATCTCCACGCAACGGACGGCGAGGCGTTCGCAGAGGTCGCGTCGCGCTTCCTCAAAAAGAAAGCGCCGCGAATCGCCCGCGGCCTGGCCGGCGATGGACTCGAGGGGCGTTTCGATTCCGCGAAGAAGGAGGCAGCCGGCGGGAACGCGCTCACCGCGGCGCTCGCGCTTGAGGATCTGGCGGCGGATCCACCCGGCGAAGCGCTGGAAAAGAAAATCGTGCGGAACGTCGCGCAGGCGCGGCGGCGCCACCACCTCGAGCCCCTCGTCGGAAAAACGAAGGCCCAGGCGGCGGCACCGCCGCGACACGCGCACGCGGTACGGGACCGCGCGTCCGTCGAGCGAAAAGTTGAGGCCGGTCGGTTGGATTATTTCCCCTGTGGAGCGGCGGCGCCTTCGAGTTCCGCGGGGTTCACGGCGTTCGGGTCCTGGTTCACCGGCGCGGCGGGCGCGGCGGCGACCGGCGCTGCCACCGGAGCCGCGGCGGGTTCGGTCTTCTTGCATCCCGCGATGCCCGCGGCGGCAATGAAAATGAGGGGGAGAAATTTCTTCATGAATAACGACCTCTTGGATCAGACTTTAAATTCGTCGGTGATCGCCTTCACCTTGTCGAGCGCGGCGCGCGCGTCTCCGGTGGACGACGCGGCGTCCTTGATGGCGCGCACGCGCTGATGAACGGACCCGATGCCTTCGTTGTACGCGGTGGCGAGGCTTTTCAGCTCGTCGTTCGGCCGCAGACGCGCGCGGTGAACGAGGTCGCCGTCCTTGAGGAGTTTGAGGCACGCCTCGAAACGGTAGATCGGCCCGGCGATGTAGTGCGACAGGAGGATCGAAAGGAACCAGACGATGCCGAGCGAGATCAGGACTTTGTAGAGCACCACGCGTCCCGCGTCGGACACCATGCGGATGGCCGCGGGCTCATGGATGAGGCCCTGATCCATCACGGATTTGAAGTTGTTGTAAAACTCCCACCACACCATGAAGGCCGCGACGCCAAAGAGCAAAAACATGATGATCGCGTAGCGGAATTGAAAGCCGCGATTGACCACCACCGTTTTGCGGCGGAACGTCGGCCGGGTGGACGCCTCCGTTTTATTGCCGGAGGCGAATTCGTCACTCTTCATAAGAAACGTCCTCCTGTGGGAACCACAGCCGCAATTTGACATTCTTTTTCGTCGATGAACAATTCACGACTCCCTTCTTCCCGGGCCCGCGTGGCCCTCGCGCTTGGCCTGGTCTACGTTATCTGGGGCTCCACTTACCTCGCGATCCGCGTCGCGGTGTCGGCGTGGCCGCCGTTCTTCATGGCGGCCATCCGCTTTCTCTCGTCGGGCCTCGCGCTCTACGGTTTCCTGCGCTGGCGCGGGACGCCGCGGCCCTCGCGCGTCGAGTTTCGCTCAGCGGCGATCGTCGGGCTGTTCCTGCTGGTGGGCGGCAACGGCGCCGTCGTGTGGGGCGAGCGCAACGTTCCCTCGGGGCTCGCGGCCCTGCTCGTGTCGGTGGTGCCGTTGTGGATGGCGGTGGCCGATTGGGCGCGCCCGGGCGGGCGTCTTCCATCGGGCCGGACGATCGTCGGCCTCGCGCTGGGTCTGGTCGGCCTGGTCCTGTTGCTCGGCGTTGACGTCGCGGGCGCGGGCCCCGGGCTGTCCGCCGGCATCGCGGCCCTCGTCCTCGCGTCGCCGCTTTGGGCCATCGGGTCGGTCTATTCGAAGCGCGCTCCATTGCCCGCGTCGCCCTTCATGGCCACGGCCTGCGAGATGATGGCCGGCGGACTGGGTCTCGCGGTGGTGTCGGTTGCGACCCGTGAAACCCGGGCGTTCACGCTCGCGTCGGTGACGCCGCAGGCCTGGGCGGCGCTCGTCTATCTCATCTTGTTCGGTTCTCTGGTGGGATACACGGCGTATGTCTACGCGCTGGCGAACGCGTCTCTCTCCGTCGCCTCGACCTATGCCTTCGTGAATCCGGTGGTGGCCGTTCTCCTCGGCTGGTGGGTTCTCAGCGAACCGGTGGGCGCGCGCACGCTCATCGCGGGCCTGGTCGTGGTGGCCGCGGTCGCGCTGATCACGACCGCGCCGCGTCCAAGATCGTCGTCGCGAACCGGGTGATTTCCGTCGGGAATCGACGCGAGAAACCAAGCGGATTCGCGCGTTACGGGATGTTCATTTCCCCTTAAGGCGGCCTTAACCCCGAACGGAGATAATTGTGTAAGGACGCGCGACAGCGTCCGGCATGCGAAAAACCCCCTCTCAACGCCTGATGTCTCTGCTTCTGGCCGTGGTCTATGCGGCCCAGATCGCCTGCG
This sequence comes from Elusimicrobiota bacterium, assembly GCA_038238485.1. Classification (GTDB taxonomy): domain Bacteria; phylum Elusimicrobiota; class Elusimicrobia; order F11; family F11; genus JBBRXR01. The sequence goes on from JBBRXR010000220.1 coordinate 2,878, forward strand.
CCCAGGCGAGCGACGTCTCCCTCTGGAACGACCGGCGCTCGGGACTTCGACTCGCCCAGCTCACCCTTCCGCCGCCCCTCGCGCTCCGTCCGTCTCCCGCTCTCGTCACCCGTTCCGCGTCGCCGAGCGCGCTCGCCGCGTTGACGCCGGCGATGGGCACGGTTCGCGGCGCGCGTCTCGCCGAGGCCGGCGCTCCTCTCGTCATTCACATTCTGGACGTTCACCAGAACCGCGACGCGCAGGCGCACATCAGCGAAGCGGTTCGGGCGCTCGCGGGCGAAGGCGGCGCCTCGCTCCTCGCCCTGGAAGGCGGTTTCGGCCCGATCGATCTTTCCGCAGCGCGCGCATTTGAAGACACGGCCTCGCTAGGCGCCGCCGCCGATCACCTCCTGTCGTCGCTGCGCCTTTCCGGTCCCGCCCATGCCGCGCTGCGCACGACGAACGCGCGTCTCGCCACTGTGGGCATCGATGATCAAGCGGCTTACGATGAAAATGTCGCGGCGTATCTGTCCTCGGCAAAGAATCGGCCGGCCGCCGAGGTTCTGCTGGCCGATCGCCGTCACGCCGCCGAAGAGACGGCGCGACACGTCCTCGGAGATCGCGCGCGCCGGTTCGACGACCTTCTTCAGGCGCGCCACGAAGGCCGCGAAGCTTTCGGGCCCGCCCTTGGCGCACTCGCCGCGCAGGCCACCGCGGCGGGACTCACGCCCGGCGACGAGACGTCCCGTTTCCTCAACGCCCTGCATCTGGAGCAGTCCCTCGATTTCAACCGCGCTGAAAACGAACGCGGGCGTCTCGTTTCGGACCTCGCCCGCGTTCTTTCGCCCGCCGCCTTGTCGGACCTGTCGCGCCGCGCCGCCGCCTACCGTGAAGGCCGCCTCACGCACGGTGAATTTTATTCCGCGCTCTCCCGCGCCGCCGGTCCGGCGGTGGAACGCTATCCGGCGCTCTCCGCTTATCTCCGGTACGTCGCGCTCTACGATCACATCGATGGCGCGCGCCTTCTCGATGAAACCGATGCGCTTGAGAAGAACCTCGCCCGCACCGTGTCGGGCTCCCCGGCGGAAACCAAAGCGCTCGACGCGCGCGCCGCCGCGCGCCTGTCGGAACGCCTCGTCTCCTTTGAACTGACGCCCGTTGAATGGAAGCGCGCGCAGGCGCTCGGCGTCGCCGCCGGCCTTCCCGCGGGCTTCGGCGCGTTCTACGCGGCGGCCGAGCGGCGCAACGGGCTGATGACGGATCGTTTCCTCCGTGCGATGAACGACGGACATCACCGGTGCGCCGTGCTGGTCAC
>JBBRXR010000221.1:0-4164 GCA_038238485.1 Elusimicrobiota bacterium
GCCTGACATCGCCGATGATGGTCGCGCCCGCGGAGCGCTCGAGACGGCGGGCGGTGGCGGCTTCCGCGGCGAAGAGAAGGACGTAGTCCTCTCCGCCGGCCAGGGCCTGCCCAGCGGAGAAATACCGACGGAACGCGGGGGAAAGCGGAAGGCAATCGAGATCGATGTCGGCGCCGACCCGCGAATCGCGGCAGAAAAGGGAGAGGCAGTCGGAAAGCGCGTCGGACACGTCCATCGCGCCGCCGACGCCGCGCTCGCGCGCCAGTCTCGCGCCGAGCTCGAGCTGCGGCCGCACGTCGAAAAATTGTTTCACGAACGACCGCGCGTCCTTCGCGCCGATCGATTTCTTTTTCCCGTCGAGAACCATTAAACCGGCGGCGGCGTCGCCCACCGGACCGCCGAGACACCATTTCATTCCCGCGCGCGCGCCGCGGCGCGTGAGCGGCCGGCCCCGGAGGCTCCCGCCCACGGCGGCGACGAGAGAGAGATCGCGCGCGCGGACCGTGTCGCCGCCCGCGAGAGAAACGCCCTGCCGGCGCGCAGCTTCATCCATGCCGAGAGAGAGGTCTTCGAGGAAAGAAAGACGCGCCGAACCGGGCGCGCCGAGGTAGATCATCGCCCAGCGCCGGGATGTGGCGCCCATCGCCGCGAGGTCCGAAACGCAACTGCCCAGCAGCTTCCAGGCCAGCGCACGCCCGAGAGAAACGCCGAGCAGCGTTTGCAGACGGCGGCTCCAGCCCGAGCGGAAATGCGTCCCATCGGTGAGGCCGTCGATAGAGAGGACCGGCCGCTCGCCGCCCCGGAGGACGGCGGCATCATCGCCGGGTGGATCCAGAAACGCGCCCGCCGACCGCCGTTGAAGTCGTGGAAGGAGGCGGTTTAAAAAACCCCACTCGCCGAGGCGGGCGAGCGTTGGATCATTTCTTTTCGGCATTGCCCCGGCGACGCGGCTGGAGCGAGGAAAACCCGGTGACCACGGCCACAAGCCCCCCCAGAAGAACGGAGACGGGTCCAAGGCCGCGCATGACGAAAAGAAAATCTCCGAACCAGCGCGCGATGCCCCACGCTCCGAGCACGACAAAAACAAGTCCGACCAGAACCGCAATCATTCGCGTCTCCTCCGCGGCCCGCGCCGCCACAATTGATTAAAAGCCAGCGGAAGCGTCTCCGCCAAATCTGATGCCAACAGCGTCCGTTCCGGAAAATTTTTCACTGCGATGTCCGCCGCGAGGCCGTGCACGAATGCCGCGAACGACAGGGCCCGCGCGCCACTCTCGATGGTCTGCGCTGGCATCTGTGCCCACGTCGCCGCCACGATACCCGTGAGCACATCGCCCATGCCGCCCGTCGCCATGGCCGCGTTGCCGGTCGTGTTCAACCACGCGTCCCGGCCATCCGACACCAGCGTCCCCGATCCTTTCAACAGCGCCGCGACCCGGAAGCGCCGCGCCGCCGCCACCACGGCGCCGATGCGGTTGCTCTGAACGGACGCCACGCTGACGTTCAGCAGGGTGGCCATCTCGCCCGGATGCGGCGTGAGCGCCGCGGGTACCACGAATTTCTTCACGCCAAGTCCGGCCAGCGCGTTCAGTCCGTCGGCGTCGATCACCACCGCCGCCGTCTGCCGGAACAAAATATTTTTCAGGATCGCATCGACGCCACGCGAACGCCCCAGTCCCGGCCCGATCGCGATCACGTCGGGCGCGAACGCTGCGAGTGAACGGCGAAGCGCGTTCCAGGCGCCGGCGCTGAAGCGGCCGTCCGCGCCTTCGGCAAAACCTTCGCTCGTCACTTCCAGCGGCGCGCGCCGCGCGAGGATGGGCTGCTGACTTTTCACCGTGCCCACGCGAACGAGCCCCGCTCCGCTGCGCACCGCGCCCAGCGCCGAGAGCGCCGCGGCGCCCGCCATGCCGCGCGAACCCGCGATGATGTAAACGCGGCCCGCGTCGCCCTTGTGCGCGCCCTTCGCGCGCGGCGTGAGCCAGCGCGCGGCGACGTCGATGGTGACGCGGCGGACGGCCCGCATCGGAATCAGCCGGCGACCAGCGCCACCGCGACGGCATAGGCGTCCGTGTGCGACAACGACAGCGTAACGCGATCTCGAAAACGTTTGAGGCTTGCCGGCAGGATCACGGCCGGTTTTCCGGCGGCGTCGTTCTTCACGCTGATATCGCGATGGCCGACGGCGGCGCGGCCCTTGCGGATCTCCGGGCTCAACGCCTTCCACACGGCTTCCTTCGCGGCGAAGCGAACGGCGAAGTGCTGCGCGCTTTTCTTCTTGGCGCTGCAGTAGCGAATTTCTTCGGGCGTGAAAACGCGGCGCATGAAGCGCTGGTTGCTGGCGAGCTTTTTAAAGCGAGCGACTTCTTCGATGTCGACGCCGAGGCTGAACGGCTTCAACCAATTCTCTTCTTGAAGAGCTCGTTGGCGAGTTGCGGGTTGGCGCGGCCTTTGGATTTCTTCATGAGCTGGCCGACCAGCGAACCGATGGCCTGCTGCTTGCCGCCTTTGTAGTCGGCGACGATCTTGGCGTTCTCGGCGATCACTTCGTCGACAATCTTCATGAGCTCGCCTTCATCCGTGACCTGCGAGAGGCCTTTCTTGGCGACGAGCGCCTTGGGCGACTCCCCGCTGACGTAGACATCAGCGAAAACTTCTTTCGCCATCTTTCCCGAGATCGTGGCGTTCTGAACGAGCTCGACGAGTTCGGCGATCGCCGACGGCGCGACCGGCGAATCGGAAATTCCTTTCTTGTCGGCGTTCAGGCGGCCGAGGAGCTCGGTGGTGATCCAGTTCACCACGGGCTTGGCCCCGGCGGTGCGCATGGCGGACGGCAAACCGTTGAGCGCGGTTTCGAAAAAGTCGGCGAACGCGCGCTCAGCGGACAGCACGCCCGCGTCGTAATCGCTCAGGCCAAGTTCACTGACGAAGCGCGCGTGGCGCTGGCGCGGCAGCTCCGGCAGATCGGCGCGCAGTTTCTCGATCCAGGGCTTCTCGAGATGCAGCTCCAGCAGATCGGGCTCGGGAAAATACCGGTAATCGTGCGCCTCTTCCTTCGAACGCATCGAGAAAGTGGAGGCCTGCGCCTCGTTCCACAGCCGCGTTTCCTGAACGACTTTGCCGCCGCCTTCCACGAGTTCGATCTGGCGGACCACTTCGTGCTCGATGGCGTCGCGCACCGCGCGGAAGCTGTTCATGTTCTTCACTTCAACGCGAGTGCCCAGCGTGGCGGAGCCGGTGGGCTTTACGGAAATGTTGGCGTCGCAGCGCAGGGAGCCCTTCTCCATGTCGCAATCGGACACGCCGATGTACTGCACCGTCGCCTTGAGGAGGTTAAGGTACTGCACGGCCTCCTCCGACGACGACATGTCGGGATGCGACACGATCTCGATGAGCGGAATGCTGCTGCGGTTCAGGTCGACGAGAGAATAGGGCAGGTCGATCGACCCGATGGTATGCACGAGCTTGCCCGCGTCTTCCTCGATGTGGATGCGCTGGACGCGAACTCTTTTGGCGCCGTTCTCAATCTGGATGGTGCCGTCGATACAGACAGGCTGATCGGACTGGGAAATCTGGTAGGCCTTCGGCAGGTCCGGGTAGAAATACTGTTTGCGCGCGAAGAACGACTTCTCGTTGATCCGACAGCCCAAGGCGAGACCGACCTTCACGGCGCCTTCCACGGCCTTCTTGTTGAGGACCGGGAGAACGCCTGGCTGGCCCGTGCAGACCGGACAGACGTTGCTGTTCGGCTGGGCGCCGAAATCGGTCGGGCAGGAACAGAACAGCTTGGAGGCCGTCTTGAGCTGGACATGGACTTCGAGACCGATGACGGTATCGTAAGTCTTCTGAATCGCGGGAGCGGTCGTCATAGGCGGGAATTATAGGAAGCGAGGAGGCGTGTGACTACGAAAGCGCAAGCTGTTCGAGCAGTTTCATGTCGGTGGGGTAGGACAGGACCGTCTTGATTTCTCCCGGCGCGACCCAGCGGCAGTCGAGGATTTCCCCTTCCATGGGTTTGCCGGTTTTTTCCACCGGCTCCATCACGAACCAGCGCACCGTTTTGTGATAGCGAACGCCGTCGCGCACGAAAAAATAGGAAACATCGCTCAGCGGACGGACCACTTTGCAGAGCCAGCCGGTCTCTTCCTGAACTTCCCGCAACGC
>JBBRXR010000222.1:0-4151 GCA_038238485.1 Elusimicrobiota bacterium
CTCTCAAAAGCGACGCCGGCGTCGATCAGACGTCGGCCAATTATATCTCTCCCTGGACCGCCACCGCAATCAACGTCATCAAGCCGACGTCGGGCGGGGAGCGCACGACGATGCTCGAAACGCGCCAGACGCGATTCATGGCGGACGGGAGCGCCACGGCGCCCGGACGCGAAATCTCTTTCCGCGAATATGAAGAAGGCAAAGCGGACGGCCGCGCCGTCCGCCGCGAAGACGTGCGCCTCGTCAACGACGCCTCGCGCGGCATGGTTCTTTACGGCACCAGCGCCGAGGCTGGCACCGGCAACATGATCCGCCTCGGCGGTAACGATTACGTGATGAGCTCACCGACGTTCAAGGAGGTCGATGGCAAGAGCGTGGTGGAATCTCGCGGACGGTTGATGGTGACGGACGCCTCCCTCCAGCGCCGCCTCAATGTTCCGAGCACGAGCGTGTTGATGGACGACGGTGAGATCGTCACGGGACGGATTACCGAGGGAAAGGATCTCGCGGGCGGCGGGCGGTTCACGCTCGAGCACGCGGAGGGAAGCCGCCCCGTCCTTTCGGAAGCGAACAACGGCAAGGGTCGGGTGGAACGCGCGGCGCTCGACATTGCCGCCACGTCCGGCCGCGCGCCGCTGGCCATGGCGGGAACGCTGAGCATGCGCGTGGTGATGATCGACGACGCGGGCCATCCGCACTGGGGCCGCCAGGACAACGTCGCCGGCACGTTCCGGTTCGAAGTTCCCGGAGGGACCTGGCAGTACGACGGTCAGGACGTCAAGCAGGACGTGATGGTTCTCGCCGGAACGCGGCACGACGCCGTCGATACCTATTTGATCGAGGCGAACATTGGAAAGGCCGTCACCGTGTTCACGGCCGGCGGCATGTACACGGGCGTGGTGCGCGACCTGCGCGGCGACAACAAGTACATCGCCAATCGTGTGAACCTTGACGGCCTTTTCCTTGAGATCGGACGCGACAGCAAGGACCAGCCCATTTATCTCGTGACTTCCAATACCCAGCCCGGTGGAACCAACGGCCGCATGGCGGGCAACACGTTCCTGGTGGGCTCGGGCACGCGCTTCTCGCCCAACATGACGTTCTCCGCGCCCGGCCGCGCGGCCGGCTTCCTCGAGGGCGCGCACCTCTTCCTTCACAACGCGTCTCATGATCGCTACCAGATGGATGGGAAAAATTTCGGCGGTTACGGCCCGCGTCGGGATCCGAACGCCCCGCGCGGAGATGCGGGCACCGCCGCCCCGACGGGAGATTCGCCGCGCGCACAATTCATCATCGAGGGCGAACAGTTTCGCGAGAAAACGATCTGGGTGGAAGGCCGCCTCGATATGAATGGCAACTCTGCCTATGTTCGTCCTGGGACCATTGCCGAAAACACGTCGCCAGACCGTCCGTGGAATGACCGTTACCAGACAACGGGGACGGGCGAGATGAGGCCGATTCTGGAACTGACGGTGCCCGGCTGCAACGTGGGGCAGGGCATCACGCCGGAGCAGGCGAACCAGATCAGCGATCAGGTGAAAGCGTGGGGGGAAGCCCGCACCGTCCGGCGCGATAATTACGGCGCGATCCTTGAACTCGAGCGGGGCATCAAATTCACCGTGCTGGTCAACGGCCAGGATGCGGGCGAATACAACCTCAACGGCGCCAACACGCTCTACGATTTTAACTGGCACGTCGTCTGGTCGCGTGGCGACAACGTGAACGTCGCCGGCGGCGGCCTCCTGCTCACCTCCCTGCCGGTGGAAGGGCGCGGCGCATTCCAGCGTCCGACACAGTACGTGTTCGGCAAGAACGGAACCGACGACCAGAAACTCACCATCCGCTACGGACAGTACGCCAATTTCGACGAACGCCCGAACGGTCTCGACCGCACGGTTCCGACGTTCGGCGAGAACGGACAGGTCACCCGGAACAAATCCGTTCGCGGCGTGATCTTCACGGAGAACGAGCAGCTGCCCAAAACCTTTCTTCAAAAGATGTCGCCTTTCATGGGCCTGTCGGGTTTTCTCGTCGACCAGAGCCGCGGCACGCGCGAAGTGGTGAAGGATTCGTACCTCGTGGTCGGCGACGGGCAGAACAATCAGCGATACAACCTGTTTGGTTTCCGTGAGGCGCAGCACATCCTCGGGGACAGCCGTTACAGCGAGGCCACGAAGGATGCGGTCCGTGCCCGGTTGATGTCGGACGTGGCCGGCTTCGAGGGCTTCTTCACCACGGGCGTTCTCAAAACGCACGATGGACAGAGCCTCACGGGAGACGCGGCCTGGCAATACATGCAGGTGGGCTCCGGCAACCAGATTTTCTCCGAGGCCCACTCCCAGCTCCGTCCGCGTATCGGCATCTCGGACATTCTGCTGACGTTCTCGCCGGACAACCTCGTCCGCCTCGCGTTCGGCGATACGTCGGTGATGGACAACCTCCCGGCGAACCACGAGGAATCGAAGAACCGGGAGAACGCCGGCAACTACGCGAAGAACCAGCAGTCGCTGATGGTCGGCGCGACGGAAAACGGCGTCGCTTCGCGCATCGACCAGGTGGCGGACCGGATCTCGGCCAACGACACCTACGTTTTTGGTTGGTGGACCGTGCCCCGCTTCATCGACACGATTCCGGACCGCATCGTCAGCTGGGCGGTCGCGAATCCCGCGGACGCCATCATCTTCACCGCCATCTTCGCGGGCCTCATCGCCGTTCAGTTCATCCCGGGCGTCGGCCAGTTCGTGGCGACGTGGGTGGTGGGTTCGGCCGGCATGGGCGCGTTCGGCACGCTGGCGATGACCGCGCTCGCCGCCTGGAATTTCACCTCGATTATCGGGCACCTCAACGAAGAAGGATTGGGGGCATTTAAAAATCCGTGGTTCATCGCGGATCTTGTCTTTGCCGCCATTCCAGCGGTGTCGGCGGGCATCGCCTGGGCCCGCGGCGGTGCCGCCGTGATGAAAGCGGCGGAGGGAACGCAGTTCGCCGTGAAATCGGTGCACGAGGCCAACGAGGCCGCGCGCGCGTTGCGGATGCTCGGCTGGACGGGCAGTGAGATTCGCGGGGGCGGTGAAGGTCTGCAAAATGCGCTAAAGGCCTTCGCGGAAGGCGGGTTGAAAGACAGCAGCTCTCTGGTGAAGTTCGCGGGAGAGCTGCGTGGCGCCGCGAAGGCGGCGAACGCCGAAGGCGTCGGACGAATTTTTCTGGATTCCACGGGAAAGGCGACCATGCGTGAGATCACCGCCGGGGCGCTCGCCGGAACGAAGACGGGCGTGGAAGGCGGCGCGAAGCTCACCGCACTCGATCTCGCCCAGGCGCTTCGCGGTGCGAAGTTCACGAGTGTCGGTGAAATCACGGAAGCGCTGAAAGACTTCGCCAAGGCGGGCATCGAATCGTCATCGAAGGAAGGTCAGGCGCTGGCGGGCCAATGGATCGGAAGGCTTCTGGGCGCCGCGGGGAAGGATGGCGCGACGGGCGCCGACGCGCTTCGGGCCGTCACCACGCCCGCGAAAGATCTGGCCTCCGCGAGCAACGTGACCAAGGCCGTCGAGGCCCTCAAGGGAACCGACCCGGCCAAGCTCGTCGCCGCGATTATCGGTAATAAAAACCTCAGCACGGTGGCCGAACAAATTTTCGTCCTCGCGAAAGTGATCGGCGCCGACACGGCGAAGTTCGCCGAACTGGGCGCCCAGCTGGCGGAGAAAGGCGGGTCCGCCGGGTTCAAAGCGATTTTCGATGGCGGCGAGAAGGCGGCGGGCGCGCTCCTCTCCGTCATTCAGGCCGGCGAAAAGACGGCCGGCGGGCTCCTGGGCGCGCTCGGCGAATCAGGCGGAAAAACATTCGCCGCGGTCGTGAAGGATGGCGGCGGACAAAAACTGATCACGGCTCTCACCCGCGGAGGTGACCGCGGCGCCGAGTTTGGCCGCAATTTCGCTCACGTGCTCAATGAGGGCGGCGCGGGCGCGATCAAATTTTTCGCCACCGCTTCGGATGGCGGCGTGCTCCTTCTGTCTTCGCGCCTGGCGGGCGACAGCACGGGCCAGTTCACCAAGGAACTGGCGCGCGTGCTCAGCACGGGCAGCGCGGCCGGAGAGTCGCTGGCGCTCAGCTTCAATGCGTTCGCCGGGCACAAAGCGGGCGCGGCGCTCGTC
>JBBRXR010000223.1:0-4130 GCA_038238485.1 Elusimicrobiota bacterium
ACCGCCCACTCCTTGAGCGCCATGCGCGACTTCGGCTTCATGCGGTCCTCCTCATGCCTTCAGCCGCAGGCGCACGGCCGTCTCGATATGGTCTGTATGCGGGAAAAAATCCATCGGCTGAACATCGAGGATGTCGTAGCGGGCCGTGAGCAGCCGCAGGTCGCGGGCGAGCGACTCGGCGTTGCACGACACGTAATAAATTCGCGGCGCGTTCCAGTCGAGCACGGTCTGCACGAGGCGCGGATGGAGCCCGGCGCGCGGCGGATCGAGCACCACGGTGACGCCGTCGGCGCGCTCTTTGACCGGCAGTTCAGAGGCGACGTCTTCCGCGCGCCCTTCAAAAAACCGCACGTTCCCCACGCCGTTGCCTTTCGCGGTGAGCCACGCGTCACGCACCGCGTCAGCGCTGATTTCGACGCCGAGGACTTCGTCGAAGCTCGAGGCCAGGTTGAGGCCGATGGCGCCCGAGCCGCAGTAAAGATCGATGAGCACGCGACGCGCAATCGACGCGCCGTCCTCCGTCGACCAGATGCGGAGGATTTCAATCATCTGTTCGGCGGCCCGGGTGTTCGTCTGCATGAACGAACCTGGCGTCACGGTGAAGGTGACGCGACCGAGCTTCTCCTGAATCGCGCCCTCGCCCCAGCGAACGCGACGCTCGCCCTGCCCCGCAACGTCGGACGCGCCGTCGTAGGCGGAGAAGAGGAACGTCGTGATGGGAACGCCGCAGATCTTCAGGCGGTCGGCCAGATCATCGATGTACGGCGTGTGCGAGCGCGCCACGAGATTCACCAGCCGCTCGCCGGTGTTCTTGCCTTCCCGCACCACGAGATGGCGCAAGTCCCCTTCGTTGTTCTTTCGCAGGAAAATCGGGACGGCCCGGTCGGTGGCCCAGCGCGCGACGGTGGCAATGATGACCTTGGTTTCTTCCGACATGAGCTGGCATTCCGGCGTCGGCGTCACCACCGCGAATCGCCCTTTCGGGTGAAGGCCGAGATGGATGACGTTCTCCCCTTCCGAAACGACGGGCGGCGGGCCGCGCTCACCTCTGGGCCGATTGATGATCGCGACGTCGCGAACGTCGCCGAACGAATACTCCATCTTGTTGCGATAGTAGAGCGTCTGCGGCGAGCGGAGAATTTTGTGCCACCGAAGGACGCTCAGGTCGGCGAGGTGATGGCGGACCAGCGCCTCTTTCTCGGCCAACTGGGTTTCATACGGGTCGTCCTGACGCGAGCAGCCGCCGCAGATGCCGAAGTGAGGACAGATCATTCCACCATTCTCCTTAAATAAAGCGACGCTTCGGGATGTCCAGGCTGGATCTTGAGAACCGCCTGCAGCCAGGCAGACGCTTCCTTGAGTTGACCACGCACGTACAGGACCTTGCCCAGGTTGAGTCGCGGATCGATGAACGCCGGGTCGAGCTCCGCGGCGCGACGCCACTCGGCCATCGCGTCCTCCGCGCGGCCCGCGGTGTAGAAAATGTTGCCAAGATTATTATGCGCCGACACGCGATTGGAATCGGCTTCCAGCACGCGCTGGTACGCGCCGATCGCCTTGGCCGTCATGTCCGGATCAATTTTTCCGTCGATGCCCTTCATTTCCTTCGCGTAGGCGTAGGCGAGCTTCTCCATGATCGCGGGCTCTTTGGGATAGCGCGTTGAGAGCGTCTCGAGATCGGCGATCGTCTTCGCCGGCTGCAGCAAACGCTCGTCGAAGAAGTCCACCGCCGCGGCGGCGCCGCGTTGATCGACGAAGGGCTTGAGCACCAGGCGATACGCGAGAACGCCCGTCGTCGCCACCCAGAGCGCGGCCAGCACGGCGCGGCGGCCGGCGGGCCACTGGTGGAGCATGGGCGCGGTCCACTTCGGCCGGCATTCCGCGTCGGACATGGCGAGGCCCATCACCATAAAGGTGGACGCGAGCGACACGGTGAAGCGCATGTCGACGGAGAAAAAGTTCTGAACGGCCACAGCGACGACGCCGAGCGCGAGCGGGACGACCGAGCGCGGCGTCACGGGCGCTCTCGCGCGCGTGCGCACCACGAGGAGAAAGCTGACGAAGATCGTGAGGAAGCTCGCCACCAGGAGCGGACCCCCCTCGGCGAGCGCCTGGAGGTATTCGTTGTGCGCGTAGTTCACCACGAACGATCCCTGCGGCCACTTTGCAACCAGGTCCGGCTGGGCCACCGCCGGGAAATAAACATGAAATGCGCCGAGACCGACTCCCGCCCACGGATGGGTCGCAACGAGGCGGAGCGTATCGCGCCAGATCAGGAGATGCGCCTGCTCACGGCCCCAAAGCGGATGGCTGAGGACGGCGGCGAGCGCGATGGTCACCAGCGCGGAGATGGCGATGCGCAGCCGGTCGCGCGAGCCAACCAGAAAAACGCTGAGCGCGGCGGCGGCGCCGAGGCCGAGGTACGCCGAGCGCGTTCCGGTGGCCGCGATGGCCGCCACGATCATTACCACCGCGCTGACGCCGAAATAGCGAGCGCCGTCGCTCGTCGCCTTGCGCATCGCTCCGGCCGCCACGAACGTGGACAACACGAGATAGGCGGAGAGGAAAATAGGATTGCCGAACGTGCCGATGGCGCGGTCCATCTTCGGCACGTCGATGGGACCGAGGCCTCCGCGCCGCTGAAGACTGGCGTAGAGCGACATCAGGAGGGCCGCGATGGTCCAGGTGAAGAGCGCGCGCGTCTTCCATCGCTCATTCAGACCCGCCGCGAAGAACGCCGCGAAGGCGGCGCCGGCCAGCGCGACGCGGCCGAGCTCGGCCATCGCGAGCGCCTGGTCCACGGATGAGAGCGCGAGGAGGACGTTGATGATGACCCACACGCCGACGGCCAACGCGGGCGCGGCGACGTCAGCGACCGGGCGGCCCGGTTCCGAGCGCCGGGAGAACGGCCAGCGTCCGGTGGCGAAGGCCCGCGCGCCGACGGCGGCGAGCGTCGCCAGGACCCCGAGTTGGAGCGACACAAGCTTGAGGCGGTTCAGCTTTTCATCGGGAAGAAACGGGAACACCGCGATCACGGCGCAAACGGTGAGTCCGAGGACCAAGTCCCAGGGGCCGTCCGCGAGCGCGGCCGGAGCGGCGCTCCGGGGTGTCGCGGATGAACGACGGCTCAGGCGGGGTTTACCTTCGCGCGGATGGACGCGGGAACGCGCACCGGCTTCCAGCTCTTGTCGACGAACGGATGGAGCGTGGTGCCGCGCGCGATGGCTCGGTTCGTTTCGACGTCGACGATGTCGTACTCGAACTCAATAGAGGCGCCGCCCAGCTTTTTCACGCGCGTGATGACGCGGATCAAATCGTCGTAATGCGCCGGCGAGAGATATTTCACGTAGGCCTCGGCGGCGGGCAGGTAGACCTGTTCTTTTTCTTCCAGGTCGCGGTACCGAAGGCCGAGCGAGCGCATGAGCTCCGTGCGGCCGCGTTCGAAGAGCGTGAGGTAGTTGCCATAGTAGACCACGCCCATGCGGTCGGTATCAGCGTAGGCGATGCGAACGTCGAATGAAAACGCGGGCAACGACTTACTTATAGAAGGTCTCCGCGAACTTGATCCACTTGTCGTCGACGAGCTTGAGCTTGCCGGTGGCCTCCTTGAGCGACACGGCGGTCACTTCGGTGCCGCGGATGGCCATCATCTTGCCGAAGTTGCCGGCGGCGACGGCATCGGCCGCGGCGGCGCCCACGCGCAGGCCGAGGATGCGGTCGAAAAGCGTCGGCGGCCCGCCGCGCTGCATGTGGCCGATGACGGCCGAGCGGGCTTCGATGCCGGTCTTCTCTTCGATGAGTTTCGCGAGGTCGTCGCCGACGCCGCGGTCTTTCAGGATCATGTGGCCGAACTGGTCGAGCTCCTGCTTCACGTTCTTGTACTGCGGAAGCTCGGTGCCTTCGGACGCGACCACGAGGGCGACTCCCTTGCGGGCGTGCGCGACCTTGAGGTGCGCGCACATCTTCTCGATGTCCGGCTCCTGCTCGGGCAAAAGAATCCAGTCGGCGGCCGCGGCGATGCCGGTGTAGAGCGCCACCCATCCGGCGTGACGGCCCATGACCTCGAGCACCATGATGCGCAGGTGGCTCGACCCCGTGTCCTTCAGGCGCTCCGCGGCGTCGACGGCCAG
>JBBRXR010000224.1:0-4102 GCA_038238485.1 Elusimicrobiota bacterium
GCTCGAGCGCGAACGACGTCAGCGTCGGGAACGTGCCCCAGCCAATTTCATCGATGAGCACCAGGTTGAGCGGGTCGAACGGCGTCCTGCCGTCAACCGGACGGTCGTTGAGCGCGCCCGTCGCTTCGATCTCCTCGTAAACCATCTTGATGACGTAGGCCCAGATGCCGTCGTTGGGCCGGTCCCCGGTGGCCACGACATCCGCCGGGCTGGTGATCGCCTGCCAGGGGGCGTCCTGCAGAGGCGAGAGGCGAACGCTCACGTATTGCGGCGGGGCGTCGTCGGAAAGGTTGCGGCGGCGGAGCACCTCGCCGATGCGCTGGGCGCCGGGCCCGCGTCGATCGAAGACGGGAATTTGTTCGACAAGGAAACCGGCGTCGTCGTAATGGGCGCTGCCGTCGCGGTAGCGGAGGACGCCTTTGAGCCCGGCGACGCTGATGTCCGGTGCAAAGTAGCGGCGCTCGCGGAGCCATTGGCCGGTGGCGAGCCGCACGGCGGTGAAATTGGGAACGTGCGCCTCGTCCAGCTCGAGATGCCCGAGCAGCCGGCGGATCTCTTCGTGAAGCTCGAACCACAGCCGGTGGCTGATGGTGTCGCGGGACACGATGACGGCATAGTCGCGCTTCTCCACGTGACCGCGAAGAAATCCTTTGAGCGACCCCGAGGTGAAATAGGCGAAGGCCGCGCGGCCGAAATGGATCCACGCGTCGACGTCGAACTCCGGAACGTAATGCGTGATGTACGGGAGCGCTTCGCCCACGCCAATCATCGGGCCGATCTCCACGCGGCGAGCCGCGCGGTTTTCCCGCGTCTCCGGGTCGATCGTGTTGTACGACTCGACGGGGACCAACATCTCCCCGCCGTAACGGGCCACGTCACGCACGGCGGCGGCGATGCCGACGGACTCTCCGGTTCCGAACACTTCATTCATGAGAATCGTCCGTTGCGGGTCGCCGGGTTCGAGGCCCGCGAGGAAGGATCCGGTGAGTTCCTCGATCAGGTCCGTGATCTCGATCGCCTCGCGCCGGCGGAAGTGGCCGTCGCGGCCGCGAATAAGATCGTCGACGCCCAGAGAGCGTTGAAAGTCCGTGAGGTTGGACACGTCGGGCTCGAATCGAAGGCGGATCGCGCCCTGGTTTCCCTGCGGCACCGCGCCGGGCGTGTCGACGAGATCGATGACCGGGTCGAGGGCCTCGCTTTCGATGTTGTAGAGCTGGGTCAGGATGTGACGGAGTTGCGTCGCCTGCGAGAACGTCTGTCCCGCCGGATAACGCCAGCGGATTTCCAGCGTCCGCCCGTTGTCACGGTACGCGAGCGTGAAGCGGCTGCGCTCAAGGCCAAGCATGTCGAGCGCTTCGAAGACACGGCTTCGAATGGTGCGATGCGGAGCGGCGCGCTGCGTGAGCACGCCGCCCTGGCGAACCTGCCGGATGGCATCAATCAGCATCGCGGCCAGTCGCGGATTGCGCTCATAGAAAAGCGTCAGGGCGTCGGAAAGAATGGTGACGTCCTGCGAGCCGGGGCTCGCCAAAATTCTCTTGATGACGCGCTGCTTCTGGCGGAGGGTCAGCTTGTCCGAAAGCAAATCCTGCTCGAGCGCCGCGAGGAGGTGGACGCGGCGGCTGGGACCCCCGTTCGGATCGAGCGCGTGCCGAACCTGCCGGGTTACCTGGCGCAGGCGCGCCACCATCAGCGGGCTGGTCTGTGTCCACGGATAATTCGTCACGCGTGTGAGTCCGTCAAACCCGCGTGCCGACGGGTTCTTCTGCAGCCACTCGAGCGCCTCGTAGAAGCGCTTCACGTCGTTCGGATCGGCGGTGAACTTTCGCTCGAGGATGGCGCGCGCTTCCTCGACGTTCTGAATGGGCGGGCCAGCGGGAACGGCGATGGCCGCTGCTTCGCCCCGGAACCGGAGAATCGTGTGCGTCGCATGAAGCGCTGCCACCAGAACGACGGCGGCCCACCCGGGCGCCACGGCGGAGGTCAGCGCCTGGACGACGCCCAGGCCCACGGCCACGAAAAAGAGTTCAACATGCCCCTCGCGGCTCATTTCATCGGTGCCGTCGCTCCAGGCGAAGACACCGTACCAGTGGAGAACAAAGGCGGAGAGCGCAGCGTAGGCGATCATCACCACTGCCCAGGAGAAGGGCGCCCCGATACCCAACGCGGCCACGGCGGGCACGAGAAGATAACCGAGCAGCGGGCGCGTGAGGAGTTCCTCGGCCGCGCCAATCGCGCCCAGGAAATAACGGAGGAGTTGCGGTTGCTCGCCGCCGAGGCGAACACGATCGCGAATTTTTCTCCACAGGGGGCGCCAGACGTCCCAGACACCGACGGGAACGGAAGCGAAGGAAAGTTCGCTGGCGCCGGCCGTCACCTGCACCGCGACCGGCTGGCTTCCGCCATTTTCCGCGTCACGCACGCCGCGCACCACCACGGCGTCAGCGCCGGACTTCGACAGATCAACGTTGCGCCACTGGAGGCCGGACGCGAGGAACGCTCGAAGGCGGCCCAGCGGATCGCCGGAGGAAAGATAAGCGTACGCCGTGGCCGCGAGCCCGAGGCGGGCTCGGTCCGGTGAGGTCATTACTTCCTCGGCGAGAAAGAGTTTCGGCGACGCGAACAGCCGGTCGAGCGGCGTCTTTTCCCGGGTGAACGCGGAGAGATAAGCGGTGCCGTTGATGCCGTCGAGTTTCGTGATCGCGGGCGTGAAGATCGCCACGGCCACGCCCTGCTCAACGAGGAGGCGCGCTACGCCGGCCGAGTGAAACCCGCCCACGATGACCGCCGCGTTGCGCGCGCCCCGTGCGTTTAAGGCGCGAAGGACGTTGACGGCCATGGCGTGGTCGCGATCTCTGGCGCGCGCGTAAAAATCGCGGTACGGCCCGGCGGCGATGGCGTTGACGTTGGACGACCAGTCGTCGGCGGTGAGCGCGAGATCGATGAGGCGCGCGCGCAGGCGCAGCGCCGAGGCGCGGTCGCAAATTGATTTCTCGGCGGGTGTCGCCGCGACGGCCGCCACGGCGGCGTCTTCAAAACGGCGGGTTTCGGCAAAAAGATTTTCCGCGTCGATGGCGTCGGCGGCGGCGACATAACGGAGGTACGCGTCCATCGCCGGGTACGCTGAGAGCGCGAACCCCTTCGATGCGCAGAGTTTCTTCAGGCGGGCATAGAACTCGGCGTGGCCGATGCCGCCGGCGCGATAGGCCGCGGTCTCCGCCAGGAGCGCGCGGACATCGTCGGCGCTCAGACGAGCGACCAATTTCTCGAGGAGCCGCGAGCGTTCGCGCTCGACCTGGGGGAAATCCAGTTTCGATTCAATCGCCAGTGCGTCGAGGAAGCGGGCAACTTCGCCGGTGGGACGGGCGCCGGTCCCGGCGAGGGTCGAAAGATACGCGCTCAGGGGAAGATGGTCCGCATGATAGGCGTCGGCATCGCGGATGACTTTCTGCAGGCGGGCGGGAGCGCCGCGAAGGTCGGCGTCGAGGCGCGCGCGTTCGGCGCTGAGCACGCTCTGGTCAGCGGCGCGCCGCGCGGCGGACGCGCGCACCGCGTCGGCGTTCGCGGCATGAAGCTCGCGGTCGTCGACGCCGATGACGGGAATGGAAGCGAAGCGCGCGTCGAGCGCGGCGCGGACGGGGCCGGTGATGATGTACTGAACGAGAAGGCGGTCCGCGGCGCGTGCGAGCGCGGCGGAGTCCGGGAACGCGCGGAATGCGGAGAGGTCGACGTTGCCCCACGCGCCCTCGAGGGCCACGAAGTCGATGCGGCGTCCCTGCATGAGGCGACGAACGGTTTCGGAGATGTTCGACTGCGCTTCGGGGTTGCGATGAACGTCCTGGATCAAAAGGACAGTGGCGCGCGGCGCGCCCGTGGGAAGCTGAAGCCGCCGAACCGAGCCAAGGTTCGCGGGCACGTCGATCATCATCGCGGTGGCGCCCCCGTGGGCCACCGGTCGCGCGGCGTCGTCGATGCGAAGAGCCGAAATCGGGGGAAGGGCAGGTAGCGTGGGCGCGGGCAGCGCGGCCAGACGGACGGGCGCCTTGCGGCGATCACTCCACAGGTCGGCCGCGTTCACGGGCACGACAGCCGTGAACGTAAC
>JBBRXR010000225.1:0-4083 GCA_038238485.1 Elusimicrobiota bacterium
CGTGACTGTCGAGCGCCATCATTGAGAGGGCGGCGCCGAGCAGGGCTTCCGAGCGAAGGGCCTTGGGCGCGTGGTTCTTGACGCGGTCGAAATGGTCGATCGCGCTCAGGTACTTGCGCATGTTGAATTCGCACTGGCCGAAGCGAAGCTCGGCGTTCATGCCCTCATAGGAGCTGCCGAATTTCTTGATGACGGTGGTGAACTCATCGGCCGCTTCCGGCCACTTCTTCTGCGCGAATTTGATTTCTCCCAATGCGAGGCGGGCCTGAGGAGCGAGGCGGTGATCGCCGTAGTTTTTGACGAAGGCTTCGTATTCCTGCTCGGCCGTGTCCAGGCGGCCGTTCTGATAGGCCAGGGAGGCGAGCTTGAATTGCTGAAGTGGATCTTCAGAGACGGCAAAAAGTGAGGCGGTGAATGATCCGATGATAAGGACCGAGCCGCAAATGCGAGCTAACTGTTTCATGACGGTGTAACTCCTCTCCAGGAACCGTTCGTTGTTCCTTCTCAATTCTTTTCTGTCGCCGCCTCCGGCGTTTTCGTCTCAGCGTCCGCCGGTTGGTCACCGAGGGCGGGCGTCTCCGGAACTTCCGGCGCGAGGACGGCCGGCGCCTGCTGCGCCGGTGCCGTCGGAGCAATCTGTGAAGGAGCCTGGGCCGCGGCGTTGTTCTCGCCGTCCTTGGCGCCGTTGAGCTGCAGGCTCATGTCGATCACTTCGTTCATCTTGTGGTTGGGCAGCGCGAGGTCGATGTTGCCCGAGTTCGTCCACTGCTTGCCGTTCTTGTATGTGACCGAGAATCTGTAGTTGTAGATGCCCGCGACGATCGGCTCGCCGACCGAGTTCTTGGCGTCCCAAACGATGGTTTCCGGCGGACGGAGATCGCTCTCGATCGTGCGCACCGACTTGCCTTCGCTGTCGGAAATCTGGAGCGACCACTTCGCCACGACGTGCGCGGGAACGCTGGTCTTGAACGCCACCTGGTTCTCGAAGCCCTGCAGCGGATACACGGCGCGCCCCGACTTCATCGGCGGCTCGAGGTCGGTCTTGTAGATGTTGTGCCAGGCCCACGTGATCGACACCTTGTTGAAAACGCCGAGGTCGGTGTCGCTGAACGCGTAGTCGAGATGAAACGGTTTGAGATTAAGACCCATTCCTAGAGTGTAGCTACGGTTTGCGTTATATCCAGTCCGAAGATTGAGCATGCGCGTGGGCGTGAACTCGACGCCGAAAGCGAAGGTCTTGTCTTCGCCGGTGGTCTTGATGAGGTCGGCCGCGAGGGTCAGTTTGTCGGCGAAAACTTCGGAAGCCACGCCCACCCGCGTGACGGGGCGGAATTTGTCCTTCTCGGTCTGCAGGCGGACGCTCGGTTCGTTGGCGTTCAGGTAGGCGATGCCCAGGCTGAAGAGGCGCGAGCGGCGGTACATGCCGCCCAGGTCGATGCCCATCGCGTTGTCGGAATTGCCGACGATCTTCTGCTGGATCATCTTGAGGTTGATGCCCGCCGAGAAATTGTCATGAACCTTGTGAGAATACGAGCCGAAAATGGCGTTCTTGCTGAGCGTGCCGTTCGAGTCGAGAAGGACGTTCGACGCGTCGCGGACCTGAAATTTGCTCGAGGTGAGGAGCGCGTCGGACAGGGCGAGCGTCCCCCATTTGTCGCCGAAAGGATGCACGGACGACACATAGTTGTATTGAGAGTTAACGAAGAGAGGCGCATGCATGAGCATGAGCTGGTGCTCGTCGATGAACGCCAGACCGGCCGGGTTGAAATAAGGAGCGGACGCGTCATCGGCCAAGCCGGTGAACGCGCTGCCCATGCCCATCGAGCGGGCGCCGGCGCCGATATTGAAGATGTCGGAAGCGCCGCCAAACGACTGCTTGGCCTCCGCCGGGCGCCCCAGGACGGTCGCCGCGATCAGGAAAAGGCCCGCCCGGATCAGGAGCGAAGACCCGGTTTTCCGGGTGACTTTTTCATTGTTGATCCGGGCTTTTTTCATTGTTATTTCACCACGAGGAGTTTCGTTCTCAGTTTTTCGCCGGTTGCGGCGATCTTCAGCACAACCACATACCCACCATTTGCAACGATCGTGCCGTCCTCATTCGCTCCCGTCCAGAGCACCTGGCCGAACGGTTGACCCGTGCTCATGTTCGGGTTGACAGGGGTCTCGTTGTGCCAGACCTTCTGGCCGAAGAGGTCATAAACGTCCGTTTCCACCGTCGACGGAACGTTCAGCGGAAACTGCAGCGTCGCGTAGCCGCCGGCCTTCGGGTTGAACGGGCTCGGGAAGGCGTTGAATTTGTCCTCTACGATGAAGCTCGTCATATAGACGACGTTCGGGCCGCCCAGGAGCGTGAGCTCGCTGATCTTGTTTGAGCAAGTCGGGTCGACCGACGGGTAGCACACGTCCGTGTACCACTCGAGCTTCCATTCCTTGGGCACGGTGAAGCCCGTGACGCCGGCCACGGGGTCGTACGTCTGCCACGGACCGCCGTCGAGGCGCCAGTGCGTTTCAAACACGCCGCCGGCCGCGGACAGGTTGGTGAGGTCCATGAAGGATCGGGCATTCACAGGCACGCGGTTTCCACCGAGGCCGAGCGCCTGCCGGGGACGGCGGGCGAGACCGAGAATGTCCACGCGGACAATCTGCGTCCATCCGCGGTTCGGATTGCTCACGTCGCGAATCGTGATGGTGGTGCGGCCGTTCGATTCCGGGAGCGGCTGGAATTCGACGGTGATCGCGCCGGTGTTGTCGGTGAGTCCCGTGAAGGTGTTGAGCTCGTTGTTGAAGTTCATCCTCAGCGACGGGTCCGGCGAGTCGATCGACAGCGAGATCCGCTGGTTCGGGATCGGGTTGTTGAACGGGTCGCGGGCGATCAGGGTCACCGTGCGCGTTTCGTTCGACTGCATCGTCCAGTCGGTAAGGTTCACCGAGGACAAGAGTCCGGGGTTGACCTTGATCGTGCTGGGCGACGGGTAATTCTGCTGCGTCGGGACCGGCGGCGGATCGAAGATCGTCGTCGCGTCCTGCAGGATGAGGTAGATGGTTTCCGCCTTGTCGTAGACGCCCGCGACGTGGCCCACGCCATTGACGATGTTGACCGTCGACGGAAGGAACGTACCGGTAACCGGGAGGCTCGTCGCGACCGAGTAGGCCAGGAGCGGCAGGTTCGGCCGGTTCATGTTGATGACCTTTGTGCCGGTGTCCTGGTCATAGGCCTGAATCACGATGTCGAACGGCGAATTGACGTTGGCCTGAGCGGGGATCGTGTCGTACACGTAGAACACGGAACGCGGATTGAAACGGATGGCGTTCGAGATGGTCGTGGTGTCATGACCGGTCACGCGCAGACGGATGTCCTCGGCGATGTTGTACCGCTGATTGTTGATCGTGACGTTGCCGTTCACGAGGTTGGCCGCGGTGACGTCCAGCAAGCCCGGGGCCGCGCTGCCATCGGTGCGAAGCGCCTCGATGGTGATCGGGCCGTTCGCGGGCACGGTGTTGCCCGTTGTGTCCTTGAGAGTGATCGTCATGGAGAACGGGCTGCCGGTGTTTTGCTGGGCCGGGAGGACCGGGAAGTCGAAGTAAGTTCCCGCGACGAGCACCTGAACCGTCTGCGGAATAATGGACGGGTTCAGCGTGTCGCTGACCGTCACGGCGATGTTGCCCGCCGTGTTGAAGGTGATCGCGCCCGCCGACTGTCCCCCCACCAGCGCCGCGCCCTGGTTCATCGGGTTGGTCGGGCTCGTGGAGTTGTCGCTGGCGACGTAACGCATCGCACCGCCGTTCTGGCTGGTGGCGATGTTCCAGTGCTGGTCGACGCCGCGCACCTGGAAGACCTGGGGCACCGATTTGTCGAGCGGGTTCGGCGTGCCCGATTTGCCGGTGGCGTGCTGATAAAGGCCCGGGGTGTGCGTCTCGCCCGGCGCCAGGATGAGAAGCTTCTTGTAGCCGTCCGGCAGGACCAACACCGAGCTGCTGAAGCCGGGGTTGATGCCGAAGGTGTTGTTCATGTCCGTGATCTGGAGCTTGATTTCTTCAGCCTTGCTGTACGACGGCGTCAGCGACGCGACGCCGAGGTTGAGC
>JBBRXR010000226.1:0-4078 GCA_038238485.1 Elusimicrobiota bacterium
GCCCCTCAGCACCTGCGCTACAAGGGAGAGCCCGCGCGGGTGGAAGTGGGCAGCGGGTCCGTTTTCCGCGAAGGCGTCACTGTTCACCGCGGCTCCCCGTTCGACCACTCGGTGACCACCATCGGCAGCAACTGTTATTTCATGGCCACCGCGCACGTCGCGCATGACGCCCGCATGGGCAACAACGTCATCCTCGCCAACGGCGCGATCATCGCCGGACATTGCGAAGTGGGGGACAACGCCTTCATCAGCGGCGTTGCCGGCCTGCACCAGTTCGTGCGCATCGGCAAAGGCGCCATCGTTTCGGGCGGATCAATGGTGTCGCTCGACGTTGCTCCGTTCTGCATGGCGCAGGGCGACCGCGCCGAGATTCGCGGCCTGAACGTCGTGGGCATGCGCCGCATGGGCCTCGACCGCGCCACGATCAAGGAAATCAAAGCTGCTTTCAAGGTCCTCTTCCTGAATGGTCTTCTTCTCGCCGACGCGCTGACGAGCCCGGAACTCAACACCGGCTCTGAAGCCGTCACCGCCTACCGCGAGTTTCTGAAAAGTTCGAAGCGCGGTATCTGCCGGACCGCGCATGGGTGGACGGAGAAGGATTCCGAGGGAGCCGAAGCGTGAAGCCACTCGGCCTCATGGCTGGGAACGGGCGTTTCCCGTTTCTCGTCGCTGAAGAAGCGCGCAAGGCCGGCCGCCGCGTGGTGGCGGTCGCCTTCAACGAGGAGGCCGACCCGGCCCTCGAGAAGGTCGTCGACAAGATTTTCTGGCTCCACATCGGCCAGTTGAACAAAGTTGTAAAGGCGTTCCAGTCCGAAGGCGTCGAGGAAGTGGTGATGGCGGGTCTCGTGCGTCACAGCAGCATGTACGCCGACCTTAAGAAATTTCATCCGGACCTGCGCGCGCTCCGATTTCTCTTTCAACTCAAGGATCGCCGCGCCGATTCTATTCTCGGCGGTCTCGCCGACGAGCTCGCGAAGGATGGACTGACCCTTCTTCCATCGATCAGCCATCTGGCGCACTGCCTCGCGCCCGTGGGCGTGCTCACGAAGCGAAAGCCCACTGCCGACGAGCAGGACGACGTCCGTTTTGGTTTTCAGGTCGCCAAGGCGATGGCCGGCATTGACGTCGGCCAGACCGTCTGCGTCAAGCACCAGGCCGTGGTCGCCGTGGAAGCGATGGAAGGAACGGACCGTTGCATCCGCCGGGCGGGCGAGATGTCGAGCGGACCGTTTGTCGTGGTCAAGGTCGCCAAGCCCAAGCAGGACCTTCGCTTCGACGTGCCCGTCATCGGGCTCAAGACCATTGAAAGTTTTCAGGACGCCGGCGGCGGCGTGCTCGCGATTGAAGCGGGAAAGACGCTGATGCTCGACCGCGAGCGCATCATCGAGTGGGCCAATTCCGAAAAGATCTGCATCATGGGAGTCAAAGAGTGAGAGTCGGCGTCGTCGGCGTGGGTCATCTCGGCCAGCATCACGTCAAACATCTGGCCAACATTCCGGAAGCCCAGCTCGTGGGACTTTTCGATGCGAACCCGGCGCAGGCGGAGACCATCGCGCGCCGTCACAACACGCGCGCCTTCGCGACGCTCGACGCGCTCGCCGACGCCTGCCAGGCCGTCACGATCGCCGTACCGACGCCCCTTCATCACGAGGTGGCGAAGAAACTCCTCGGCCGCGGGATCCATTGCCTCGTCGAAAAGCCGCTGACCGCCACGGTTCAGCACGCCGAAGAGCTCATCGACCTGGCCCAGAGCAAGAATTTAATCCTCCAGGTGGGCCACATCGAGCGCTTTAACCCGGCCGTTGCCGAAATGGTGAAGCACGTGAAGAACCCCGCATTCATCGAAGTCAGCCGCCTCGGACCGTACGACCCGCGCGTGTCGCACGTGGGCGTGGTGCTCGACCTCATGATCCACGACATCGACATTATCCTCTCGATGGTCGGCGAGCCGGTGGTGCGCGTCGACGCGGTCGGCGGCAAGGTTCTAAGCGACCACGAGGACATCGCCAAGGCGACAATCACTTTCAAGAACGGCTGCCGCGCGGACCTCTCTGCCAGTCGCGTCACGCTCAAGAGCTACCGGAAGATCCGCGTTTTCCAGCCCGACGCGTATCTGTCGCTCGACTATTCCGAGCGAAGCCTCAAGATCTACCGCCGAAAGGGCGACGTCTTCAAGTCGCTCACCGACATTCAGATCCTCCGTCCGCGTTTGGCGAAGGTTGACCCGCTCGAGCGCGAGCTCACGTCTTTCCTCCAGTGCATCACCACGGGCCGCACGCCGCTGGTCAGCGGCGAGCACGGCCGCGACGCGCTCGAGCTCGCTCTGGAAATTACGCGTTCAATGCGCCTTCACGACGCGCCGCTGATGGCCGCGGTCCACATGACCAAGCCCGAAACGGCGAAATCATGAGAGTGCTCATCGTGGCCGGCGATCCGTCGGGCGACCTGATCGCCTCCAAACTCGTCGTCGCGATGAAACGTCAGCGGCCCGACCTGGAGGTGGTGGGCATCGGCGGAAAGGAGCTCGAGCACGTCAGCGACCGGTTTCTCAAGAACATCGTCGACCAGGGCGCTTTCGGCACCGTCTCCGCCCGGCAAATCTCATTTTTTCGCGATGTTCTGAATAAGGTGATCATCAAGGAAATCGAGGCCAATGAGACCGACGCGGTGATCCCCGTGGATTTCTACGGCTTCAATTCGCGCGTCGCCATCGCCGCCAAGAACCGCGGCAGGAAGGTGTTCTATTACGCGAGCCCGCAATTCTGGGCGTCGCGTCCCGGCCGCGCCGAGACCCTTCGCAAGTCCGTCGACATGTTCCTTTGCCTCTTTCCGTTCGAAATGGAGTTCTACCGGAAACGAGATCTTTCGGCGCAGTTCGTCGGCCACCCGCTCCTCGACACACTTCCGACGGCGGAGGACCGCCCGATGCGCGTGGAGGCCACCGTCGGCCTGCTTCCGGGAAGTCGCATGTCGGAGATTCGCCGCCACCTGCCGGTGATCGTGGAGGCCTGCAACCGGATCAGCGCGGAAGTCCCCGGCACCCGCTTTGTTCTCTTCACCGTCCGTCACGTCTCACGGCAGGTCTATCAAGACATCATCGCGTCCAGCGGCAAGAAGTCACAGTGCCTCATCGAGCTCGTTCAGGATGAAGGCTACGCGTGGCGTTCGCAGATCGACCTCGCGATCACCGCGTCCGGCATGGAGACGCTCGAAAACGCCCTTCTTGGCATTCCCATGGTCGTCATGTACAAAATGACCTGGCTCTTTTACGCGCTGGCCCGCATGGTCATCAGCATTCCCTACATCGCCATGCCGAACCTCCTCGCGGGAAAACTCCTTGTGCCCGAACTGATCCAGTGGAAGGCGACGCCCGAGCGCCTCGCGGCGCCGATCATCCAGTGGATCCGCAATCCGGCCGAACGCCTTCGCATCCGCAAGGAGCTGCTCGAACTTCGCAAGCAGTTCGGGGAGAACGGGGCGAGCGAGCGCGCGGCACGCGTTATCCTGGAGAAAGTGGCATGACCGTCCGGCGCCTCCTTTCCTACCTGACGCCCGTCTGGGGGCGGCTCGTGACGGCGCTCATCTGCATGGCCGGCGTGGCCGGCATTTCCACGGGGACCGTGTGGTTGATGAAGTATCTCATCGATCACGCGCTCACCGAGCGGGACCTGGTCTCGCTTAACAACGGCGTTGTGCTGCTCGTGATCGGCATCGGAGTGAAGTCGATTCTCTGGTATACGCACACTTACCTCGCCAACTACGTCAGCCAGCGCGCCACGCGCCAGATCCGCGACGATTCGTATCGCCACCTCTATTCGCTCTCGATGGGTTTCTTTGATGAGAAAGCGTCGGGGGGTATCCTCGCCCGCCTCACCAACGACATCACCATCCTTCAGTCGACGCTCACCTCGACGCCCACCACCGTGATGCGCGACGGCCTGACGGTCATCGGCCTCATCGGGTTCCTATTCTTCACGAACTGGAAGTTCGCGCTCTTCAGCTTCACGATCCTTCCGGTGACGGGCGTGGTGCTGGCGTCGCTCGGCAAGAAGAGCCGCCGCGCCGGCCGCGAAGGCCA
>JBBRXR010000227.1:0-4077 GCA_038238485.1 Elusimicrobiota bacterium
CCTTGCCGCTCCCCCGCGTAAATGACTCCTCCACGTCTGAGAGGCTGATGCCGAGGCGAGCGATGCGATCGCGGAGCGCCTGCTGTTTCTGTGGAGTGACCGGGAAGTTTTCATCGAGGCGCATGAGAGGCCTCATTAGAATAAATGGCGGGCAAATAAAAACGGCGCCGGTGATGGAACGGCGCCGTTCAACACTTTGGGAAAGTCGGACTAGGCGGGAAGCGCCATCGCGGAGAATCCCATCGATCCCGATTCCGCGGCCTTCGGTTCATTCATCGCATCCAAGACCCGCGCGAGCTTCGGGTCCAGCTTCGACCACTCCTGCGTGAACACCCCATAAAGCGTTTCGTCTTCTTCCTGCCGCTTCCAAACGACTTCGCAAAGACAAACGGATTCGCCGCCCGCGTTATAAAGGATGACGCTTAAGAAAGCGCCGATCGGAACGTTGTAGAGCGCTTTCACGCGCATGCCCTGACGGGAAACGTCGAGCGCTGTGCCGGGAACGATGGCCTCAAAGGGAGAGACCGACGGGTCATCGCCCATGTTCAACAGGTCCACTTGGAACTGGCCTTCGTAACGCGGATGCTTTCTCCGGTCCTTTGGGTCCATGACAGCGCACCCCTCGGCTGGGATTTTTGTGACTTGGGTATCAGTATAAAGGGCGACCGATGACAAAGTGATGACAAAATTTCGCTTTTTCCGTGACAGATTTGACTGTGTTATTTTGTTTTTCAATTAAGCATCGAAAACACGGTCAGTTTCTAGTGACAGTCGGCGGCGGTTGACGAGATATCAATGACAATCGCCAAAAAAAAGCCGCCGCGGGACTCCGCGGCGGCTTTCTCTGCTGTTTCTCTGTTTCTCAGCGCGCTTTTTAGACTTTGACCTCGGCCTCGTCCCCGGCGACGGAAGCAACGGCGGCGACCTTGTCGCCCTCTTCCATCCGGACCAGGCGGACGCCCTGCGTGTTTCGGGAGATAACCGACATGTCCTTGCAGTGCAGGCGAATCGCCTTGCCCTTCTCGGTCATGATCATGACGTCGTTCTCATCTCGCACGAGGCGGATGCCGACCACGGGGCCATTGCGGTCCGTGGCCTTGATCGTGATGATGCCCTTGCCGCCGCGCGTCTGGTCGCGATATTCCGACAGCGGCGTGCGCTTGCCGTAGCCGTTTTCACAGACCGTGAGGAGCGTGGTCTTCTTCTCTTCGGAAGGATCAACGAGCTCGAGGCCGACGACCTGGTCGCCTTCATCAAGCTTGATGCCGCGCACGCCACCGGCGGCGCGGCCCATTGAGCGGACTTCATCTTCATTGAAACGAATGGACATGCCGGAATTGGTCGCGACCACGACGTCCTGTTTGCCGTCGGTGAACTTGGCGCCCATCATGATATCGCCTTCGTCGAGACCCATTGCGATGATACCCGTCTTGCGAATGCTGTCGAACTCGGTGATCGACGACTTCTTGATCTGACCGCCGCGCGTGCACATGAGCAGATGACCTTCGGCCTTGTCGAACGTTCGGATCGCGATCGCGGCCGTGATCTTCTCGGTCGATTCGATCGGGATGAAGTTGGCCATGGCTTTTCCGCGCGCCGTGCGGCTGGCATCGGGAATTTCAAACACGCGGATGCCGTAAACGCGTCCGCGGCTCGTGAAGAGAAGAAGATGCGAGAGCGTGCTCGTGACGAACACTTGCTCCACGAAATCCTCTTCCTTGGTGGTCATGCCCGTCATGCCGCGGCCGCCGCGACCTTGCGCGCGATACGTATCGACCGGCAGACGCTTCACGTAACCCGTGTGCGAAATGGTGACGACCACGTCCTCATCGGCGATGAGATCTTCAACGTCGAACTCTTCGAATGAGGCCTGGATCTGAGTGCGGCGCTTGTCGCCGTAGCGTTCCTTGATAGCCGCGATTTCCTCGCGGACGATCGCGAGCACTTTCTTGACGTCGGCGAGGATGCCTTTCAGGCGCGCGATCGTCTTGATGAGTTCCCTGTATTCATTCTCCAGGGTTTCGCGTTCGATGCTGGTGAGCTGGTGCAGGCGCATGTCGAGGATTGCCTGGGCCTGGATGAGCGAGAACTTGAAGCGGTCAATCAAGGCCGCGCGCGCGGCAGGTGTGTCCTTGGACTTACGGATGATCTTGATGACTTCATCGAGATGGTCGATGGCGATGCGCAGGCCCTCGAGGATGTGGGCGCGGGCTTCGGCCTTGGCGAGCTCGTAGCGCGTGCGGCGCATGATGACTTCCTGCCGGTGCAGGATGTACTGGTCGAGCATGTCGCGAAGGCTCAGCACCTTGGGTTTGCCGCCGGCCAGCGCCAGCATGATCACGCCGAACGAGGTTTCAAGCTGCGTCATCTTGAAGAGCTGGTTGAGGACGATCTGGGCGTTGCCGTCGCGCTTGATCTCGATGACCATGCGGATGCCTTCGCGGTTCGACTCGTCGCGCAGGTCGGAGATGTCGGTGATTTTCTTCTCGCGAACGAGGCCGGCAATGTTCTCGAGCAGCACGGACTTGTTGACCTGGTAGGGCAACTCGCTGACGATGATCGCCTGGCGGCCGGCCTTGGATTCCTCGATCTCGGTGACCGCGCGGATGCGGATGGAGCCGCGGCCGGTCTCGAAATAATCGCGGATGCCCTGCTTGCCGAGGATGATGCCTCCCGTTGGGAAATCAGGGCCCTTCACGAGTTTGGAGATTTCCTTCGAGTCGATCGACTCGTCGTCGATAACGGCGGTGATGGCTTCGCAGATCTCGGTGATGTTGTGCGGAGGAATGTTGGTCGCCATGCCGACGGCGATGCCCGAGGAGCCGTTGACGAGAAGGTTGGGAAGGCGCGCGGGGAGGACCGTGGGTTCGTTCAACGATCCGTCGTAGTTGGGCGAGAAATCCACGGTGTCTTTCTCAATGTCGGAAATGATTTCTTCGGTGATGCGCGCGGGCCGAACTTCGGTGTAGCGCATGGCGGCGGCGGAGTCGCCGTCGACGGAGCCGAAGTTCCCCTGACCGTCGATGAGCGGATAGCGGAGCGAGAAGTCCTGCACCATGCGCACGAGGGCATCGTAAACCGAGAGATCGCCGTGAGGGTGATACTTACCGAGAACGTCTCCGACGATGCGGGCCGATTTCTTGTAAGGCTTGTTGTATTGGAGCCCCATCTCGTCGATGGTGTAGAGGATGCGGCGATGGACGGGCTTGAGTCCGTCCCTCACGTCGGGGATCGCGCGTCCGACGATGACGCTCATCGCGTAATCGATGTAGGACGTCTTCATCTCGTCCTGAATGTTCGTCTGCGTGACGCCGAGTTCGAGCTGCTCGGGTTTATCTTCCGGTGGCTTGGCCATGTCGAAAAGGCTCCTTAAATGTCGAGGTTCTGAACGTCGAGGGCGTTCGTTTCAATGAAGAGACGACGCGGTTCAACTTTGTCGCCCATCAGCGTTGAGAATATTTTGTCGGCTTCCGACTCGTCGAGCAGCTGAACTTTCAGCATGCGGCGGCGAGCCGGGTCCATGGTGGTCTCCCAGAGCTGCTCAGGGTTCATTTCACCGAGACCTTTGTAGCGCTGAATCGTCGCGCCCTGCTTGCCGGCTTCCTTGATCGCCTCAACGAGCTCTTCGATCGTCTTAACGTCCCGGTCGCCTTCTTTCATGCGCACGCGGTAGAGCGGCTTGGCTTCATGGAGCGCGTCGGCTTCCTGCGTCACGTCAAAACCCACCGATTCAAATTTCTTGAGGATCGCATCGAGTTTGGGAATGTCGGTCGAGAAGTCCTTCACGTCGGCGAGAAGGTCTTCCTCGGTGAGCTCTTCGGCGCCTTCGCCAACGGAGGCGGCCTCGGCGGCGAGTTCTTTCTTACGGCGCTGAAGGTAACCCGGCTTGAACTCCTTCCATTCTTTTTCGGAATAGATGAAGCGACGCGCGTTCTTCTCGTCCTGCACCGCGTAGAGGGGAAGCTTCTCGGACTTGTAGCCTTTGACGAACTCGTCCCAAACGAGACCCTTGCGATGAAGGATGCGTTTGCGTTTCTCGTACTCGATCAGGTCGGTGACGAGGCTGCGCAGCTTGGC
>JBBRXR010000228.1:0-4067 GCA_038238485.1 Elusimicrobiota bacterium
AACTCCCCTTTCCCACCGCCCGATACTTACAGGAGCCTCCCGCTCCCCGATTGTGAAATTCGCCAAACGGCGCAAGGGCCACAGAATCGCGCCCCGGCGGGGGTGGGAAAGATGGGCAATTGGCCTTAATGTTTCCGCTTGTCTGGCCGTGCGGTTTGTGGTTTCATGTCCCGACTGGCGTGTGCGACGGCTCCGGCGGGACAGTGGCGGGTTCGTCCCCTCGCGTTCAAGAGAAGGTCTGGTATGAGTAATTCTCCCATGCGGACCCTGGCCGACGTGATGCGGCAAAGCGGGTTGATCCGCTTTATCGAACACTTCCAGGCTCTCTACCCGACCAGCCACCTGAAAGATTTGGTCGTCGATCGCATCGGCCCCAACCGCCTCATGGAAGTCAACGGCCGCGAAGTGACCAACTTCGGCTCCGACAGTTTTCTCGGCCTCGATCAAGACCCGCGCGTCCTCGAAGCGGTCCGCCGCGGCCTGGACAAATGGGGTGCGCACAACGGCGCCTCGCGCGCCTTTTCCAGCGTCCGGGCCAACGTCGAGGCGGAAGAGAAGTTGGCCGCGTGGCTCGGCACCGAGGCGACGTTGATCTACCCGTCGGTGACGCTCGCCAATATGGGGGCGATCCCCGGCCTGGTCGGGCGCCAGGACGCGATCGCCTTGGACGAGCACGCGCACAACTCGATGCAGGAGGCGGCCAAGATCGCCCGGTCCAATGGCGCAAAGGTCGCCACGTTCGCGCACAACGACCCGGACGTCGAAGCCTACGTTTTGAAGAAGCTCGGGCTCAAAGCCGAACCCATCGCCACGCAGGTCATCCCGCGCGACCGGCACGCCGTGTTCCTCACGACGATGGCCATCATCTTCGGCATGCTCGAGCGCATCGGCACCGAAATCCGCCACCTCCAGCGCACCGAGGTGCTGGAAGCCGAGGAACCCTTCACGAAGGGTCAGAAAGGCTCGTCGGCGATGCCGCACAAGCGCAACCCGATCGGCTGCGAAAATATCTGCGGCCTGGCCCGCCTCGGCCGCGCCAACGCGATGGCCGCGCTCGAAGACATCGCCCTGTGGCATGAGCGCGACATCTCGCATTCGTCCGTCGAGCGCGTGATTCTGCCCGACACCACCACCATTCTCGACTACGCGCTCAACCGCATGTCGGGAATCCTGCGCGACCTGCAGGTCTACCCGCTCAAGATGGAAGCCAATCTCAAGAAGACTGAGTCGTTCCTGGCATCCGAGAAGATCATGCTGGCGTTGGTTGGCACCGGGCTCGACCGCCAGGTCGCCTACGGCATGGTTCAGAAAAACGCGCTCAACGCCTGGGTGAACGGGAAAGACTTCCGCGCCCTCATCGAGGGCGACAAGGAAATCACCGGCCGCCTCAAAAAAGGCGAGCTCACTGCCGCCTTCGACACGAAGAGCCACTACCGCCACGTGAACACGCTCTTCAAGCGCGTGGGGCTCTAAAAACACGATTCGATACGGCTTCGTTACACGGTTTTAATCGGAATTTAAGACCGGTTCCTTACAATGAGACGTGCGTCAATGTCGCCGTCACTCATTCACGCGTTTCGTCGCGGTCGCCCTGTCGACCGCGCTGTTGTCCCAGGTGGTTCTGGCCCAACAGGCCGAACTGAATCTGTGGGAAACCCGCCGCACCGCGACCCGCCGTAGCCCCACCGACCACCGCCCGCTTCTCGCCCGTCTGCCCGACCTCGCCGCGCCCGCCGCTCCGCTCGCGGGACTGTCCGCTTTGCCCACGCGCCTCGCGCCCCTCTCCGCCGATCCTCGCCTCGCGACGGTCGCCGACGCCGCTTGCGCCGCCGGCGCCGCCGTCACCGTCGAAGACGTTCATCTGCCGTCCGGCCCCGGACGCGCGCCCGTCGTCGTTTTCATCCAGGACGTTCATGGCCACGCCGACGCGCAGGCGAACATCGCCGCCGCGCTCACGGGGCTGCATGCGCGGTTCCCGACGGCCATCATCGGCATTGAGGCGGCCGCGGGCGACATCGATGCCGCGCCGTTCCGCGGCCCGCGCGCCGCCGCCAACCGTTTCGCCGCCGACGTCCTGCTGAAGGCCGGCGTGATCGCCGGGCCGGAATACGCCGCGCTTTCGGGCGCGGCGCCGCTGGCGCTCTTCGGCGTTGAGGAAAAATCCCTTTATCTCGCCAACGTCGCCGCCGTGCGGCGCGCCTGGCCGCGGCGCGCCGCTCTCGCCGCGCGCGTTGCGGACGTCCGCGCGCGCATCGATGTCGACGCGCGCGCCGGCTTCTCTCCGGCGCTTCGCGCCTTCGCCGAGCGCATCGACGACCGCGAGAAGGGAACGCTTCCGCTCGCCGATTACCTCCTGGCGCTCTCCCGGGAACCCGGTTACCGGGCCGCCGACTTCCCGGAGCTCACCCGTTTCCTGGCGGCGTTCCTGCTGGAAAAGAAACTCGACGCGCCAGCGGTGGACGCGGAGCGGGCACGCCTCGTCCGCCGTCTGGCGGAGAAACTTTCTTCCACCGATCTTCAGACGCTCACCGCGGTGGGCCTCGCGCTGAAGGCCGGGCGGTCGATGCCGGCGGACTTCCACGCAATGCTGCGTGCCAGCGCGCGCCGCGCCGGCGTCTCGCTGACCGATTTTCCGCACCTGGCCGCGTACCTCGACTACGTCGCGCTCGCGGACCGGCTGAACGGTGAACGCGTTCTCGCGGAGACGGCGGCAGCCGAAGAACGGACGTGGGCCACGCTCACCCGGTCGGAGGAGCAACAGCGCGTCGCCAATGAATGGCGCGATGTCCGGATGCTGCGGAAACTTGTCTCGCTCACGCTCTCGCCCGCCGAATGGGCCCGCGCGCACGAGCGCCGCGCTTCGCTTCGCTCAATGGCCGGCGCGGACCTGAGCGCGTTCGAAAATTTTTACGCCGTCGCGGAGCGCCGCAACGGCGCCATCGCCGAACGGCTCCTGAACCGCGCGCGGTCATCGAGCGCGCCGATCACCGTGCTGGTGGCGGGGGGATTCCACAAGGACGGCCTCCGGCGCGAACTGCTCGCGGCCGGCGCTTCGGTCGCGGTGCTGTCGCCGCGGCTAACCAACGCGGGGGACGCCGATGGGGCGGCCTACCTCTCGGTCTTCACCCGCGAGCGCACGCCGCTCTCCCAGATTTTTGATTCGCCCCGGCTGACGCTCGCCAACACGCCCGCCATCGCGCCTATCGATCCGTCGGTGCGCGGCAACGCGGAGCTTCAGCTCGCCCCGGAACTTCGCGCGGTTCGGGATCTTCTTGACGCGCGCACGTCGGGCGCGTCCGCCGACTTCGATGGCGACCCGGCGGAGAAAGCCGCGATGGCCGGCGCGCGGGTGCAGTTCAACGGCGAATTCGTCAGCGTCGACTTCGCGGCGCCGCGCCCTCACACAATTTCGGTTCAGGCCGCCGGCCGGAAAGCGCCTCACCGGCCGCCGGTCCTCACGGTCCGGGTGGGAGACGACGAAGTCGAGGTGTCCTATCAGCGGGTGCAAGACCGGTCCCTGGGCGGCCTGATGGCGTTCATCCGGACGCTTGATTTCCAGGTTGGCGACCGATGGCTTTCGTTCGCCGTGATCGAGGGTGACAACGACGGCGTGGTTCCCGTTTCCCGTTCGCGGGAACACCGGATGTCCGGTTCGATCCGGCACACGCTGTACCTGCCGCCCACCTTCGTTCTTTCCACGGTGGCGGTGCTCGCCGCTTTTCTCGCGCACATGACCCCGGTGTTGAGCGCGCCCGCGCGCGCGCTGGTGGAGGCGAAACTTTCCGAGGCGCGAGCCGACGATGCCTACCGTGATCACCAGGCCGTCTCGGCCGGGCTGACGCAAGCCGACATCGCCGAGCTCGAAACCTACACGGACGCTTTCCTGCTCGGCCACCGGTCCACGAT
Organism: Elusimicrobiota bacterium; assembly: GCA_038238485.1. GTDB lineage: Bacteria > Elusimicrobiota > Elusimicrobia > F11 > F11 > JBBRXR01. The sequence goes on from JBBRXR010000228.1 coordinate 3,907, forward strand.
CAAGAGAGACCGCGATCGCCTGCTTCGCGACATGCTGAATCCCGATGTGATTGCCATCTCGCTGGCGCCGACGTCGATCGAGATGGACTGGGCGGGTCGCCTGCTGTTTCCTTTCGAAGTTTGGCGGAACCGCTATCTCCGTCATTTTTCGACGTACCACC
>JBBRXR010000229.1:0-4062 GCA_038238485.1 Elusimicrobiota bacterium
CGTAGCCCACCGCGCCCACCGTGTGCTTGATGGAGGGCGAATGGTATTCGCGCAGGCTCACGAAGAACATGGGCTCCTTCGGGTCGGCGATCACGGGGCGGAACACATTGCCCGACGGAAAATAGACGAGGTCCTTCGACACGTGCAGCGTTCGCGCCACGAAGTGCTCGAAGAGACCGGGGGGCGTTGGGGCGTCGGCGGCGCCGAGGTCGACGTCCACGCGGCGCAGGCCGTCAATCTGTTTGAGGCGCGCCTGCGCGGCGGCGCGTTCGGTTTCGCCGCGCTCGGTGCGGATCGTCACCATCGCGTCGCGAACGGAAACCGAGAACGCTTCGCGCGGCCAATGGAACTCCGTTTCAAGAATGGCGGCCACGTAGCCGGCGATGTAGGCGTCGGGACGGTCGTCCGCGGCCGCGCGGGCCGGGCGAATAAAAACGAGCGCGGCCAGGAGGGCGGCCGCGAGACTTCGGAGGCGCATGGATTCCTTTATCGGATGTTCTTGATCAGGTCGTCGAGGTGCTGCTGGACGAGCGTGATGCTTTTCTTGGACGGCGTCGGGCCCCGGAGGGCCTTCAGGAACCGCTCGCTCGACGCGCAACCCTGCAGCATCATGAGCTCATCGACGGCGCGTTGCTTGGCGGCCTTGATGCGGATGTAGGTGTCGTCGGGCACGTCGTGGGTCGCCTCCGCGCGAAGGGCCTCGAACGTGGCGGAGCATTTCTTGGCGACGCGGGTGTGAAGGGAGCACATGCGGCCAGTTTATCGAATACGGTCAGTGGCCGGTGGCTTCTGCCAGCGACACGGCGCGGTAGCCAGGCGCGGTGGCGCCGCCCGTTTCGCTGTCGATGCGGATGCGCACGGGCATGACCAGGCCTTCTTTACGAAATTCGGCGGCCCACACGTCTCCGTCGAGCCGCGGGCCGCAGAGCGTTCCGTTGGTCGAAATCTGCACGTAGACGAAATACCAGGCGAGGAGCGTGGCTTCGGTCTGGTCGATGCCGTCCTCGGCGTTGATGGCCGCGAGTTTCTCGCGATCGTAGGCAATGGTGGGCCGCGTTTCACACACCAGGCGCGGCGCGCACGCGGACAGGGCCAGCGCGAGGAAGAGCGCGGAGCGCTTCACTTCGTTTTCCGTCTTTTCAGCCGCTCGAGCGCCTCGTGGCGGGAGACCGTCCCGTCGCGAAGGCCTTTTCTGGTTTCGCCGTCGAGGTCGGGATGGTCGGCCAGGAACGCGTCGATGTTGTTCTGTTCGGTCTTCTCTTCCATGCGCTCAAGCGCCTCCTGGTTCGGATCTGAGTTGATATGGATGGGCCGTGGAGACCCGCAACCGGCAAGGCACAGAACGGACAGCAGAAGCGTGGCGCGTTTCATGGATTAAATTTCGATCTCGCCTTTGAGATAGAGCCGGGCCTCGCCCGCGATCATCACGCGCTCGCCCTTGAGCTCGACGACCATGTCTCCGCCGCGCGCCGAGAGCTGGCGCACCGTGAAGCGGCTCTTCCCGAGTTTCTTCGCCCAGTACGGCGCGAGCATGCATTGGATCGATCCCGTCACCGGGTCTTCGGCGATGCCGAACTTCGGCGCGAAGCAGCGGCAAACGTAATCCACGTGGTTGCCCTTCGCCGTCACCACGACGCCGCGAAGGTCGAGCCGCGAGAGCATCGCGAGCTGGGGCACGACGTTCTGAACGTCGGCCTCCGAGGCCAGGACCGCCACATGGTCCATTCCGATCAACGATTCCACCACCGATACGCCGTCGAGGCCATCCGCGAGGTCCTCGAGCGTGGCCTGCGGTTGGGTGGGAATGACCGGGAAGTCCATGACAAAGCGGTCGCCGTCGCGCCGCACGTCCAATCGCCCGCTGCGGGTCTCGAACCTCACCGCCGGTTCCTTCCAGTTCAATTCATTAAAGAGGACGAACGCCGTGGCGAGCGTGGCGTGGCCGCAAAGGTCCACTTCGCCGTTCGGCGTGAACCACCGCAGGCGATGCCCATTGCCGTCCGCCACCAGGAAAGCGGTTTCCGAGAGGTCATTCTCCGCGGCGATCTTCTGCATGAGGTCGTCCGCCAGCCACGTTTTCAGGGGGCAGACCGCCGCCGGGTTGCCGCCGAACGGGCGATGGGTGAAGGCGTTCACGATGTACATCGGCGTTTTCATGGCGAATATCATATCCAATTCTTTACGACTTCTAGATCCAAAAAGTACTCAAGATGAAACACTCTTGCCGCTGTATTGTCCCGTCGCCATCGGGAAAATCCCCTAGGAAAGTAGGGGGATCACCCGCTTCGGCTTTTCAGGCAGAGTTGCTAAAAACTCCTTGCTCGGAAAAGAAGGGAGACCAACATGTTATCAATCGTTGACGCACCCAACGCACCGTCACCCCGCCCGGTGGAGCCCGTCGCTCCGCTCACCGGCTCGTCCCATCTGTTCAAGGACGAATGGCTGCTGAAGACCCTCACGCTCTTTCCCCATGTCAGCGCCGCCGTCCTCGAGCGCCTCCGAAAGAAGAAAATCCCTTTCCTGTCGCAGGCCCTGGTCCAAACCAACCTGGTCAACGAAGAGCAGCTGGCCCAGGCCGTCGAATCCATGTTCCGTGTGCGGAACGTCAACCGGATGTCCGATATCGCTTACGGCAGCGCCACACACCTGTTTTCTGAAAAACTCTGCCGCCGCTATGTGTTCGTTCCGCTGGCCCTGCAGGGTCCGAACGTCATCATCGCCGCCGCCAATCCGATCGACCGCGCGATGCTCGCCGACATCGAAATGGCCTGCGGTAAAAAACCGATTCCGTATTTCTGCATTCCCGAGCGCGTCGAGTGCCTCATCTGGCAGCTCTACAACAGCCCGGGCGTGATGCAGGACCTTCTTCACCGCTTCGAGCGCGACGACACCATGGAATTCCCGGAACCGCTGACCGGCATTCCCGACGGGCGCTCCACGGTCATCCAGCTTCTCAACGCCATCATCGAGCGCGCCGTTCGCGCGCACGCCTCGGACATTCACATCGAGCACGATGAAACGTCCAGCGTCGTCCGTTACCGCGTCGACGGGAATCTTCGCCACGTGCGCCTGCTTCCCCAGAGCATCGCGAAATCAGCGCTCATCAGCCGCGTGAAGATCATCGCGGACCTCGATATCACCATTCATCACCGTCCGCAGGACGGCCGCGCCAAGACGCTCGTCGATGGCGCCGAGATCGGGTTGCGCGTTTCCGTTCTTCCGACGAAATACGGCGAGAAAGCCGTCATTCGAATTCTCGATCGTCGTGCCGCTGAAGTTCCGTTTGAGAACCTCGGTTTCAGTCCCACGCTCGCGGGCCGCCTTGAGAGCATCCTCAAAATGGAACAGGGCGTTCTCCTCGTCACCGGTCCCACGGGCTCGGGCAAGACCACGACGCTTTATTCGATGCTCAACAAAATCAAGTCGGGGGGCACGAACATCGTCACGATCGAAGACCCGATCGAATACCGGCTCGACAACATCAACCAGGTGCAGGTGAACGAAAAGCAGGGGCTGCAGTTCGCGACCGTCCTTCGCTCGGTGCTTCGTCAGGACCCCGACGTCATCATGGTCGGTGAAATCCGCGATCGCGAAACGGCCGACGTTTCCTTCCAGGCCGCGCTCACGGGCCACCTCGTGTTCACGACCGTGCACGCCAACGACACGCTTTCAACGCTCTCGCGCCTCATTGACATGGGCGTCGAGCGCTTCAAGATCGCGCCGGCCCTGCTCGCCATCACGGCGCAGCGCCTCGTGCGCCGCCTCTGCCCCGATTGCCGCGTGAAAGTGACCGACGAAGATGTCGACTCCGTGATCATGGCGATCCTGAAGTCCCAGGAGCTCTCGGCGGGTTATTACCGCGCCGCAGGATGCATGAATTGCGACTGGAGCGGCTACAAGGGACGCCTCGGTCTCCTCGAATATCTTGAAATCGACCAGACGGTGCGCGAATCCATTTCCATCGGCGCCGATCAGGTGCAGATGCGCACGGCCGCCATCAAAAGCGGCAGCCTCATCACGATGACCGCCGATGCTCTCTGGCATCTCGCCAATGGCGATACC
>JBBRXR010000230.1:0-4059 GCA_038238485.1 Elusimicrobiota bacterium
CACCCAGAAGATCAACTTTGAATCCTATCTCGTGCGGCGTGGCGAGTCGGAAAACGTGTCGGCCGAAAAAGTGGACCGCGTGGCCGCCGTGCTCTCGGTCCTGCACGTGGTGTTGGGCGGCCAGCGCCGCAGTCTGTGGGAGGAGCGCCAGGAATTCAAGCGCATCACGGAAGCGCGCGACGCCGCCAAAAAGCGGGGCTTGCTCGAAAGTCTGGGGGGCCGGGCGAGTGAAGGCTTCATCGACCGCGCGCGGCAGAACCTGGAAGACGCCGGCGCGCGTCTGGCGCGCGAAGAAACGCCCACGCTGCGTCTCACGCCGGAAGAGGCGCGGCAGTCGCCGTCGCTGGCGCGGCTCATCGATTTCTACGAACGCATGCTCTCGGTGCTCGGGCCGGCGCGCGGGACCGCGCGCGTCAGCGTGGCTTATCACCCGACGGACAACTCGTCCTTCTATAGTGTCGACGCGAACACGATCTACATCAAGCTGAGCGGCAACCTGCACATGCTCGACGATCTCGACCGCGTTCTCGCCTCAGGTGACTATCGCTCCGCCTTCGAGTTTTTTCTCGACCATCTCGACACGGCCCTGCACGAACTCACGCACGAGACCGACCGTGGAACGTCGACGCATCAGGCCTTCGACATCGATCGCGATGACCGGGCCGAATTCCCTTACTTCGCCGGAGAGGACCAGGAACTGCCCAACATCGGCGGTTTCGGCTGGCGGCTGAAAAAGCTCGTCGGCCGCTACCTGCAGGCACTGAGCGGCGGCGCCTGGGAACGCGTGCGCGCCGACGTGATGGCCGCGCATCCCGCCCGGCCCGCGGACCTCGATCAACTGCGACAGGAACTCGTGGCCCGGCATGAACAGCTGGTGTCACCCGACCCGAACGACTTTTTCCCTGGCGCGTGGGCGCGCGTGTGGCTCGGTTTGGAGAACGTGCTGCGTTGGACGTCCGGTCGTCCTCCGCTCACCGCATTGTCGGCGTCGCAGGCGCACTGGCGTTTTCCCCTGTACGGCGCGCTCGAAGGCGCGGTGGCGATCGGCCTCGGGCTCGGGCTTGATCCATGGAGCGCGATTCTCGTGTGGACTTTGGGCAACGTCGCACTGCATTTGTGGGCGGGCGTGTTCACCGTCGATGATCGCGGGCGTCTTGCCCCGGGCTCCGCATTCAATCGCGGGGGCGCGGTGGCCATCGGCGCGGCCGTCATCACGGGCGCGGTGGGCATCGCGCTCGTCGCGGCATCAGCGCCGCTGGCCGGGGCGATCGCCGCGATCGGACTGCACGCGGCCCACAATTATTTCGCGGCCCGCACGGCGGCGGCCCGCGTGCTCGCGTTCACGTCAGCGGAACCGTTCTCGCTGCCGCCCCTCATGAATTTCGGACTCGCCCTGGCCGAACGTCCGATCGATCTGAGCGAGATCACGCCCGCTAATGCGCGAATGCTCGAATCCTCGGTACGCGCCGCCATGCGGAATCAACCGCGACGGCTCAGCCAGGCCGAAGCGCAAGATCGCCTCATCCCGCTTTTCGTCGAGGGAAAAGTTCAGGTCGCGCTCGACCTGCTCGGAAATCGCGACCTTGTCCTGCCCGTTTCGGCGTCGGACCGCGCGCTCGCCGAACGCCTGCTCGACAGTCTGGTCCAGCGCGCCGGGAAAAATCGGGTGGTGCTGGTCGGCGCGGCGGCGGAAGCGTGGCGGACAGAATTGTCCGAGCGCTACGGAAGCCGCGTGGACGTGGTGGCGGCCGATGTGGTCCGTGACGACGGTGACCGCGCCGTGCTCCGGCTCGAAGGCCTCGACGCGGCGCTCGCAGAACTGCCGGCGGCCCAGCGCGCGAACTTGCTCGTGGCATTACGCGCGGGAATGACGGTCGAGCAAGGCGCGCTTGCGGAATCGCGCGCGCGGGTGCTGGAAGATATGAAGTTCATTCTGATCGACGAGATGCTGCGCGCGGTCTCCATTCGCTACACATCGCTCGAGTCCGTGGTTCGCCTGGCACGCCTCATCGGCCGCCAGGCCTAACGCTCAGGCGATGGAGCGCACCACGCCGCCGTCGACGCGCACCGCCGCGCCCGTCGTGGCGGATGCCAACTCTCCACACAGGTAGACCACGATCGCCGCCACTTCGGCGGTGGACGCGAAGCGCCGGATGAGAGACGTCGGCCGCATCGTCTCGATGAATTCCTTCTCGAACTGAGCAGGGCTCTTCTTTTGCGCGACGCTCAGCTTTTCGACGAAGGTCGCGACGCCCTCCGATAACGTCGGCCCGGGCAGCACCGAATTCACTGTCACTCCGCTGCCCGCCACGGATTCCGCGATGCCGCGCGCGAGCGCGATCTGCGCCGTCTTCGTCACCCCGTAATGGATCATCTCTGGGGGAATGTTAAGGCCGGACTCGCTGGAGATGAAAATTACGCGGCCCCATTGCTTCTTCACCATGCCGGGAAGCAGACCGCGCGTGAGGCGTACGCCGCTCATGACGTTCGTTTCAAAAAAGCGCGTCCAGTCGGCGTCGGGAATATCCGGGAAGGATTTTGGTTCGAAGATGCCGGCGTTGTTGATGAGGATGTCGACGGCCGGAACGGCCTTGATCAGCGCGTCGGCGCCCGCGGCGGTGGAAACGTCGGCGGCGATGCCGGTGACGTCCGCTGAGTTTTGGTTCGCTTTGATCAGGGCGATCGCGGCGTCGACGCGTTTCTGGGTTCGACCGTTGATCACGACCGAGGCGCCTTCCGCCGCCAGTCCCTCAGCAATGGCGAGGCCGATACCCGCCGTCGATCCGCTCACCAGCGCGCGTTTTCCGTTCAATTTGAGGTCCATGGGGGTTCCTTTTGCGAATTCATTTGAGGCAGATGCAAATCATACGGATTTAACGACCCGATTATCCTTTGGGCCCCGCGCCCCTCTTCGCCAAAGTTTCCTCGATACCTGCGGCGGCCATCCGAAGTCCATCCTTATACTTTAGTCGGCCGCGTCTCCGTCGGAGCGCGGCCCTTCATGGACAACAAGCGCCTTTTCAGCCGTATCGCCTCCGCCGTGGTGGGGGCCGCCTTCCTCGTGACAAACGTGGTGGGCCCCGCGCCCGCGGATTTGTGGACCGCCCGCCGCCAGGCGCGCGCGGCCCGAAGTTCCGCCGCCGCGCCGCAGTTCGCTTCGCTCGGCAATCTCTCCTCCGTGGTTCCCGCGCTCAACACCGCCTCGCGCACCGGAGCCGCGCTCAATCCGGTCGTGCAGGAGCGTCTGAAGAACGCCGGCCTCTCCTCCGAATTGCGGCGCCTCGCCGAGGCCGTTCCCGCCGGCCGCGTGAACATCGTCGAGATCGCGGACGCGAAAGACGCCGCGTCGCCCGTCGTCATCCTGCAGGACATTCATCTCAACGCCGAAGCCCAGGGCAACATGGCCGAAGCGCTCGGTGCGCTCGTGAAAGGAGGACGCGTTGGCGTGATCGGCCTCGAAGGGGCTTTCGGTCCGGTCGATCTCTCCCGGTTCAGAGAGTTTTCCAGCCAGGAGGTCGTGCGCGGGGTGGCCGACGCGTTCCTCAAGCAGGGCCTTCTCGGCGCGCCGTCTTACGTCGGCATCGCCGCGCCGGGCGCCTACCGCCTGGTGGGCGTTGATGATCGCGCGCTTTACGATGCGAACGCGCGCGCCGTGGTCGAGGGCGCGCGGCAAAAGGCGGGCGGACTCAAGGATGTGGCCGCGCTGCGCGGCCGGTTGAACGCCGCCAAGAAAAAGCTGCTCAACCCGGCGCTGCTCCGCTTCGACGCGGACCGCGAGGCCTGGGCGGCGGGCACGCTCGGTCTCGGTGAATACGTCCGGAGGCTGACCGCCGTTCAGCTGCCCACCGATCCGGCGCTTGTGGACTTCCTGCAGGCTTACCGCGATGAGGTGGCGATCGATTTCAAACGCGTGGAAGCGGAACGGCGCGGCGCCATCGAGGCGCTCGCGCGCAAGCTCGACGCCGCGAGCCTCTCGCGCCTGGTCACCGACAGTCTCGCGTACCGGGCGGGGACGCTCGGGCTCGGCGATTACTATTCCGGATTCCGCGCCGCCTGCGG
>JBBRXR010000231.1:0-4057 GCA_038238485.1 Elusimicrobiota bacterium
ACCGGAACTGGCTACGTCTCGTGCGGAGAGGCGAACAGAGTCGACATTTTTGATTTAAAAACGCTCAAAAAGGTGGGACAGGCTGCCACGGGAACCGACCCGGATGCCATTCTCTTCGACCCGAGCACGCAACGCATTTTCTCATTTAATGCGGGAAGCAACGACGTCACCGTTATCGATCCGAAAACGGGCGCCTCGGTCGCCACGATTCCCCTGTCCGGCAATCCGGAATTTTCAGTCGCCGACGGCAACGGCCGAATCTACGTCAATATCGAAAATAGAAACAGCATGGCTGTGATCGACTCGCACGCCTTGAAGGTCATCGCGACACGGCCGATGAAGGGATGTGAGGAGCCATCGGCGCTGGCGCTCGATCAAACGCATCATCGCTTGTACGCTGGATGCGCGAACCGGAAAATGGTCGCCATTGATTCACGCGACGGGAAAGTGACGGGGTCGGCTCCGATCGGAGAGCACGTCGACGCGGCCGTATTTGACGTCGAACGCGGCGTGGTATTTTTCTCAAACGGCGACGGCACGTTAACGGAAATCGCCGTGGGCGACGGCGATGTCTACAAAGTCAAAGCCAATATTCCGACACAGCGCGGCGCCAGAACCGTGGCTCTGGACGAAAAGACGCATCATCTCTTTCTCCCGGTGGCCGAGTTTGAGAAGTCGGCTCCGGCAGCTCCCGGACAGCCGCGTTCGCGCCCAGCTCTCATTCCGGGCACATTTATGTTGCTGATTGTTGGGAGCTAAAATGCCGGGTTGTCTTTGGCCGGAATGATTAAATTCGCCAGGACGTCATCTTGGATTGACGGTGGGGTATGCCTCGCCTTTCTCATCGTTGGTTTCCTGCAGTTTCATCATCTCAGCAAGGCGATCAATCCGGCCTTTTCCACTGAGTTTCGTGCGCGAGATGTGTGGTTCGATGCCGACATAATTCGAGTCTCCAGTCTCGAAACTGACCGCGCGTCGCGCCACTCGAGAAATACCCTGCACCCGCTCCTTCCGATCGTGGCCTATCCGCCGGTTTTTGTCCTTCGCCGCTTTTTTTCGGTTCCAAACGTCGCCGCGGTTCGGCTTTTTAATGCGGGTGTGGCGGGGCTGTGGTTGGGCTTTTTTTTCCTTTTGCTCCGCCGGATCGGTTGCCGCCGACCAGACGGCATTATTTTCACGATGGTCCTGGCGACGAGCGCGTCCGCGTTTTTCTGGCTGACGGTCCCTGAATCTTTCGCGCTGGGATCACTGACATTTTTCCCTGCCTTTCTACTCGCCGGAAAGAAAAATCCCCTTACGATTGCTGGACAGGTCGTCGCGCACGTGGCCGGCCTGTCCGTTACCGTCAGCGATTGGATGGCCGCCGCAATTCTTACTCTCGTTCGCGATACACGGCGGCGATTTGTGATTGTGTCCGTCAGCGCTTTCCTCCTTGTCCTCATCCTGATTGCGGTGCAGCGTTCGATTTTTCCGATGGGCAATTCACCCACGGTCGCGGCGCTTTCATCTGAGAATAGTTTTGTTTTTATGCCGGAGGCGGGCGGTTTTTGGTCGATCGCGCGTACGTTTCTGTTCCATGGAATGATTGCGCCCGGCCTGAGTTGGCTTCCCAATTTTCGGCTCCCGAATTTTCCGTTGATGAGTTTTCAGGCGTCGCCGCTCTTTTCAGGCCTTCGCCCGGGCGTATACGGCACGCTGCTTTGGGGCGCGCTTCTGGTGATTGGGTTTATTGCCTTTTTTCATTCCAACGAAGAGGCGGAGCTTAAACAGGTTTTGGGGGTGACGCTCCTGTGCCAACTCGCGATGCACGGGATTTACGGAAGGGAAACTTTCCTTTACTCTCTAAACTATCTGCCGATTCTGGTCGCCATTGTGGCGATGGCCGGGCAGACGCGGGCGCGATGGGTCGTTCTCACATTGGCCCTGCTCCTCATTCCTTTTAACGTCGCCAACAATAAGCGCGCGTTCGAATGGTCAGCCGCTTACACTCACCATTTTTCATATTTACAGGACCGTCTCGCCGAACATCCCGTCGACGAAGAGATTTCTCGCAAGCGCATCGGCATCTCCTCAGAGGGGACACCTGTTCGGAAGGATTTGGTGGTCGACCCTCTCTTTCAGCGCTGACCGATTGGATGATCTAATTTAGGCCCCCTCCGGTGTTCTCGTTGAATATGATGAGGGCATGATGATCAACAGGAGCGCCCGTCGATGACCATGAACCATCCCGTCCCGCGGCGACGGATCCGCGTCGAGGTAGCGACATCGACCATCCTCGCCGTTGTTTTGACGGGGATTGGTCTTTGGATTGTTGGTCAGCTGACGGCGATCATCGTGACGGTGATCGGTTCTTTCATTCTGGTCGGGACGTTCAATCCCGTCGTGAGGATCCTCGAAGACCGGGGCCTGAAGCGGTCTTGGGCGTTAACGCTGGTTTTTGTCGTCGCTGGCGGGGCCTTGGCCCTCATTCTTGGGGTCACCGTTCCGGCGATCGTCGAGCAAGTCTCTACCTTCCTTTCCCATCTTCCCAGATACCAGTCAGTTCTCGCCGATGTCCTGCGTTCCCATCAAATCTCCAAGCCGATTGCCACGTCCGTCATGGGTTTCAAGCTGGAGAAAGCGGCCTCCGCCGTGGACGTGACCGCGACGGCGACGGCGTCCTTGATTTTTATCGAGACCGTGGGCTACGCGGTTACCGCGGTGGTTCTCGCGATCTATTTTATCGCTGACCACGAGAAGACGAAGGGAGGCCTCTTTGCGCTCGTCCCCCGCGCCTATCACGTCCGTCTCGCCCGCATTCTTCTGAATCTTGAACCAATCGTGGGCGGATACATGCGAGGCCAGTTCCTGACTTCTCTGGCGATCGGCATCTTCAGCTTCGCTCTCCTCGCGATTTGTCATGTGCCCAACGCGCTCGCTCTCGCCGCGTTCGCTAGCCTGACGGACGTGCTTCCGTTCGTGGGCGCCATTCTCGCAACGACCCCCGCCACGCTGTCTGCTCTTTCTCAAGGACCGGCGATCGCTGCGGTCGTTTTCTTTTGGTTTGTCGCGTACCAGGAATTTGAAAGCCGCGTCATTGTCCCGCGTGTTGATGGAAAGGCTCTCCGCTTGCCTTCGGCCGTCGTCATCCTTGCGCTGTTAATCGGGGGGAAGCTGGGGGGAATCATGGGCGCGTTGCTTTCTTTGCCTCTGGCCGCCACGGTTCGAATGGTCATTGAGGAATTGCGGGTCGAACTTCCAGGCGACGATTCAGACAATCCTCGCGAGCGCGAACGCGACGAACGGGCCGAACGCGTTTACTCGAGGGAGAGCGCCGGCTCGTCTCCCGTGGAAGCCGGTTCGGTTGCATCCGAGATCGCGGAGAAACAGCTCAAGGCCGAGGCAACCGAAGATTGAGGAAGGCCAATCAGTCTCATTGGATGGAACGCACCGAGAACTGCGACCGATTGGTGTGGGCGCACGTAAAGAGGTCAGGTAGGACCAAGGAGACAATCCAATGATTAATTCAATATCGACGCTGGAAGAACTGATGACATTGAAGGCGTCCGATGTGATGACCTCTCCGGTCACCACCGTCCATATCTGGGATTCCATTCGCGACGTCGCTCGACTCTTCGTTGAGAACAACATCAGTTGTCTCGCCGTGGTAGACATTAACGACAACGCGCTGGGCGTCATCACAAAGTCGGACCTCGCGCGATATGATTACGAACGGGCAAATTCATCGGTGACGGAGAAGGACAAGAACCCGGATCGACCCCACGGCGCGTCTGAAGACCCGGTGGCCGCGGGGTTTCACCTCGAGCCGGAGGATGCCACGATCGAGAGCTGGATCAACCCCACGCTCTTCGAGGTGCATCCTTCGACCATCCTGCCGGCGATCGTCAAGAAGATGGTGAAGAACGGGCTTCACCACATTTTCGTCTCGGAGGGAGATGGCAAGAAAGTCAAAGGGGTCATTTCGACGTTTGATCTGCTGATGCTCCTGCAACGGCTCCTCAATCCCACTGACGCGGCGCTTGCTTAGAAAAATGTCGGGCCGCTGACGCGATGAACA
>JBBRXR010000232.1:0-4049 GCA_038238485.1 Elusimicrobiota bacterium
CATGGAGTTGCACGCCGAGTACGAAGCTCTTAAGAACAAGGAGCCCCAGAACGACCTCTTTCAACGGTGCTTCAAGAACATCATGACCCTGGAGTTGGCGATGATCCCCCAGCGCGTGGACGTGAACAGCGCGGGGGCATCAAGCGGCATGCGCCGCTTCGTCCTATTTATCTCACTGGGAATGGTTCTGGTGGGCGTGATCTGCCTGTTTCTGCCGATCCTCGTCAAGAAGATGGATCAGCGTCATTCGGCGAAGGCGGGAATTGCGATGATTGTGGCGGGCATCGTCGGCGTGATCGCCTTCACGCAAATGAAGTAAGCCGTCAACGAATAGAGTCGAGAGGAATCTTCTCCACTTTTCCGAACTTGTCCAGCGACCCATCGAACTTTTTCGGGTCTCCCACCACGACGATTTTCAGGTTGGCCGGGTCGTAATACTTCTTCCCCATCGCCAGCACTTCCTCCCGCGTCACGGCCAGTATCTTCTTCGGTTTGGTTTTGAGCTCATCGGGCTCGAACCCAAAAAATTCCATATTCGCGTGGGCCGACGCGATCTTGTAGGGCAGGTCGAAGTTGAACACATTCGCGTTTACCATCGACGCTTTCGCGAGCTCGAGTTCTGCGGGCGTCACCGGTTCGGATGAGAAACGTTTCAGCTCGGCCAGGATCGCGTCGATCACCGCCACCGTGGCGCCCGCCCGCGTCTGGCTGATCACCCCGATCATGCCGGGGCCCGTGGGCTTCTGCACGAATGAACCCACCATGTAGGCGAGCCCGCGCCGGGACCGGATTTCCCCGAAGAGGCGCGAGGGACCGCCGCCCCCCAGGATGTAATCGGCCACGTCGGAGGCGTAACGCTCGGGCGAATGCCGCGAGATCCCCAGACGGCCGATCGACACGCGACTTTGTGAAAAGTCTTTTTCAACCAGAAACACGCGGCCGACCGCGCCCGACGACACTGAGTAGTCGTACGGTGGGTCAACGCGCTGCGTTTTCGGCCAATGAGCGAAGCGGCGCTCGAGGTCGGCGATCAGCGCCTTCTTGTCGAAATCGCCCGCCGCCGCGATGTACGCGGTCTGCGGCGCTACGACGCGCCGGTGGATCGCAATCAGGTCGGCACGCGAGATGCGGTTGATGTCGGCGGGAAGCGGATCAGAGGCGTAAATGTGATTCGGCCCGTAGATCACGTCGCGGAAAGCGCGGCGCCCGATCTGGTTGGGTTCCTCGTTTTTTCGACGCAGGGCCTCGACGGCCTGCCCCTTCGCGATGGCGAGCTTCCGCGAATCGAAGGCAGGGTTGAGCATCACGTCCATCCACACGTCCAACGCGGCTTCGGTGTCGCGCGACAGGCAGGAGACAGACACCGACAAACTTTCATTGTCGGCGTTCGTGTCCACCGAGGCCGCCATCGACTCGAGCTTCTCATCAAGCGCGTCGGGCGACAGGTTCTTCGTCCCGCCCGTTCGCCACACATCGTCGAGCATCTCGAAGGAATGGTCCGGCACCTCGTCGGCGGGACTCGCCTTGAAGCGGATGCTCATGTCGAAGAGCGGAAGCTCGTGGTTCTCGTAAAGGAAAGCCACGACGCCGTTCGACAGGACCACGCGCTCCGCGTCCGGCGGAACGTAAATTTCAGGCGCGGCCGGTTTCGGCACGCCGGCGAAAAGCATCGACGAGAGAATCAGGATCGTTATCCCCGCGAAAGCGGGAACTCCTTTCATGCGGTTCTTCATGATTTTTTCCTCTCGATAACACCGACTGTTCGATTGGCGGGCGTGAGATACGTTCGGGCGACGCGCGTAACATCGGCCGCGGTGACGGCGCGGATGCCTTCGATCAGATCGATGACGTAGTGCCAGTCACCCGCGACGGATTCAAAATAGGCCAGTTCGTTCGCGAGGCCGGCATTCGACGACATTGACCGGATCACGCTCGCTTCCAGGTTGGTCTTGACGCGCTTGAGCTCGACGTCCGTCGGGCCCTCCGTCTTGATGCGCTCAATCTCGGCCAGCAGCGCCTTCTCCATGTCGGCCGTGGTGTGCGGGGCGCGCGGCTCGCCGCCCAGCACGAAGAGATTGGGGTCGCGCTCGCCGGGCGCGGTCGATTCCGCCCAGGCCTCGACCCCGATCTGCTGCTTCTCGACGATGGAGCGGTGCAGGCGCGAAGTGCGTCCGTCGCTCAGGACGCTCTCGAGAACGGAGAGCGCGGCGTGGTCGGGGTGGCGCATGTCCGGGCGGTGAAAGCCGATGATGATCGAGGGCTCTGCGTCGTAGAGCACCTTCACGCGGCGCTCGCCTTCCTGCGGCGGCTCGACGGGGATGTGGGCGTCGTTCTTGATGGGAACCGACTTGATCGGCCCGAAATTTTTCTTGAGCATCGCTTCGATTTCCGAGGCCTTCACGCCGCCGACGATGCCGATGACCATGCGGCTGATGTCGTAATGCGACTTGAAGAACCGCTGGGCATCGGGACGCGTGACGCGCGAAATGTCGCTTTCCCACCCAACGATCGGGCGGCCGTAGGGATGCGCCATGAATGCCGCGGCCAGGAACACTTCCCACAGCTTGCCGCCCGGCGAATTGTCGAACCGCATGCGCCGTTCTTCCATCACCACGGCGCGCTCCTTGTAAAATTCGCGCAGGACCGGGTTGGCGATGCGGTCGGTTTCCATCGCGAACCAGAGGTTGAGCTGCGACAGCGGCAGGGAGATGACGTAGTTGGTGTAGTCGAAACCCGTGGCGGCGTTCATGTCCTGTCCGCCGGCGCCCTCATAAATCTTCCAGAACTCTTCTTCCTTAATTAAACCCGCGTGCTCTTTTTCGAGCCGCGTGAATTCGTCGTTGAGCGACTTCATCCGGGCCTTGTCGGCCTTCTCGCCCTTGTCCGTCTCGGCGAGGAGCGCCTCGGCGGCCTGGTCGATTTTCCCCAGGAGAGGTTCTTCCTTGGCGTAGTCCTTCGTGCCGATGCTCTTGGTGCCCTTGAAGAGCATGTGCTCGAACATGTGCGCCAGGCCCGACTTTCCCATCTCGTCGTCGATGCCGCCCGTGCGGATGAACATGGCGAACGAAACGGTGGGCGATTCCGGCCGCTCCACGACGATCGCGCGGAGGCCGTTGGGCAACGTGAATTTCTTGACGCGGTTGGGAAAGTCCGAGATCGGGTCTTTCGCCACGTTGGACGCGGGGGCGGCCGTCGCGGTCAACGTAAGGGAGAAGAGAAGGGCGGCGGTGATCGGGAAGAATCGGCGCATGCTGTTTTTCATAGCGGTATGGTCATCCATTTGTTCAGTCGCATTTATAAAAAGGTTTTCCCCACTTCTCGAACGCCGCTTTGAGAGAGCGGTCGATGAGCGTGATGTCCATCGTCTTGCCTTTCTCGAGGATGCCTTCGGCCGCGCGCGCCACCACGGCCGCCACTTCGCGCAGGCCATTCTCGTCCCCTCCGCCCTTGAGGCGCAGTCCGAGCAGAAGGCGGGGCCCCGCGTCGTCGGCCACCTGAAGGAACGTGGCCTCGAGCACCTGGGGCATTCCTTCGAAAATCGTTTTGAAGCGCTCCTCGAGCGGTTTCGTCTCCACGGAAGGCGGGCCGACATGGATCTGCGCCTGCTTCGGGATCGTCTTGAGCTGCTCGTCGGCGGGCTCAGGCACCTTGCCGTCGGCCAGCGTGGCGATCAGGTCGGGGTGGAGGCTGAGCGTCAGTCCGTCGGGACCGATGAGAACCACATCGTGCTCGGAATCGGAGACGCTGGCGAGAAGCGACTGCGCGGGGACTTCGCGGTACGCCAGCTTCCGCTCGGTGTAGGCCTCCATGACTTCCGGCGACGTGAACAGCCACACCACGAGCTCTCCTCCGGAGCCGACCCCGAGGAGGACGGGGATTTCTTCATCGTTATCGGCGTCGCTCGGCTTATCGGAGATCGGAACGAAGAGGTGGCACTTGAGCAAAGCGTCCCAGAACAGACCCGACGCGACGGTCTGTTCGATAAACGCTTTCAACATGAGGCCTTCGACGGCCTTCGCGGGGATCACGGGATCGGTCATGGCGTTCAG
>JBBRXR010000233.1:0-4047 GCA_038238485.1 Elusimicrobiota bacterium
GGCGGGCGGATGGGACAAAAAAGCGCGAGTTTAGGCGTTGATGAGCGAGAGCGTCTTGCGTTCGATCTTGGTCGGCAGGCCGATCTTGTCGAGCAGCTTGAGGAACGGGTCCGGGTCGAGCTCTTCCACGTTGACCATCGTCTTCGTGTCCCAGGTGCCCTGCGCCACGAGGATGGCGGCGGCCACGGGCGGAACGCCGGCCGTGTAGGAGATGGCCTGCGACTCCACTTCCTTAAAGCAGGCCGCGTGGTCGCAGACGTTGTAAGTGAACGTCTCCTTCGGGTTGCCGTCTTTCTTTCCCTTCACGAGCACGCCGATGCACGTGTAGCCCTTGTAGTTGGGCGCCAGCGACAGCGGATCGGGAAGGCAGGCCTTGAGGACCTTGAGCGGAATGACCTCGACGCCTTCGGCGGTGCGCACGGGTTTCTCGGACAGCAGGCCGATGTTCTTGAGCACGTTGAAGACGTTGATGTAGTGGTCGCCGAAGCCCATCCAGAAGCGGATGCTGTTGGCGTCGACGTTCTTGGCCAGCGAGTGAAGCTCGTCGTGGCCGGTGAGATAGACCGCCTGCTCGCCGACGACCGGGAAGTCGTACACGAGTTTCTCGGCGTGCACTTTCTTGGCGACCCACGCGCGGTCGATCCATGCCCACACTTTCGTGAACTCGCGGAAGTTGATTTCCGGGTCGAAGTTGGTGGCGAAGTATTTTCCGTGGCTGCCGGCGTTCACGTCGAGGATGTCGATGGTGTCGATCTCGTCGAAGTCATGTTTCACGGCGCGCGCGCAGTAAGCGTTCACGACGCCGGGGTCGAAGCCGCAGCCGAGAATGGCGGTCACGCCTTTCTTCCGGCAGCGGTCTTTGCGCTTCCACTCGTAGTTGGCGTACCACGGCGGATCCTCGCAGACCTTGGCCGGGTCTTCGTGGATGGCCGTGTCGATGTAGGCGACGCCGGTCTTGATGCAGGCTTCGAGCACGGACATGTTGACGAAAGCGGTGCCGAGGTTGATGACGATCTTGGTTTTGGTGTCCTTGATCAGCTCGACCAGGGCGGGAACGTCGAACGCGTTCACCTGGCGCGAATAAATTTTCTTGGAAGTGTCCTTGATGTTTTTCTTCCGTTTGATGCTCGCGATGATCTTGTCGCACTTCACGATGTTGCGGGACGCAATGCAGATGTCGCCAAGAACATCGTTGTGCTGGGCGGCCTTATGGGCCGCGACGTGGGCCACGCCGCCGGCGCCGATGATAAGGACGTTCTTCTTCATGGGTTTAACCCCTCCCTTCTTTTTCATGACAAGCTGGACACGTAGTCCGCGTACTCAAATTTGCGGGCCACGTCGATGCGTCCGTCCGCGCGTCGGATGACCACCGACGGCATCTGGATGCCGTTGAACCAGTTCTTCTTCACCATGGTGTAGCCCGCGGCGTCGTTGATCGTGATCACGTCGCCGACCTGAAGCTTCTTTGGGAAATTGTAGGTGCCGAACACGTCGCCGGCGAGGCACGTGCGGCCGGTCACCATATACGGGAACCCGCCGTCCGCCACCACGCCTTCCACTTTGGCCGGCGTCTCGTAGATCATCAGGTCGAGCATGTGCGTCTCGACGGCCGCGTCGATGATCGCGATGTCCATGCCGTTGTGCACGATGTCGAGCACGCGCGTCACCAGTTTTCCCGCCTGCGTCACCGTACTTTCGCCTGGCTCGAGATAGACCTGCACGCCGAAGCGTTTGGAAAACGCGGCGAGCTTCTCGCAAAACGCGTCGAGAGGATAACCCTCTTTCGTGAAATAAATTCCCCCGCCCAGGCTCACCCAGTCGAGTTTCTCGAGAAAGTCGGAATATTTCTCGGCGATCGTATCGAGGATCTTCGAGAACGCGGCGAGGTCGTCGTTTTCGCAGTTGCAATGAAACATCGCGCCGGTGATGTGCGGGAGCATCGCCATGGCCTCCGCCTTGTCGGCCACGCCGAGGCGCGAACAGCGGCGCGCCGGGTCGGCCAGGTCGAAGTGTGAATGGCTCACGCCGGGGTTCACGCGCAGGCCGAGCGGTGTTTTCCCCACCAGCGGCAGGGCGCGCTTGAGCTGCGAGACGGAGTTGAAAATAATTTTCGAGGCGAACGGCAGGACGGCCTTCACGTCATCATCCGAGAACGCGACGCTGTAAGCGTGGGTTTCCTTGCCGAACTTCTCGTGGCCGAGGCGAGCTTCGTAGAGGGAGCTGCTGGTGGTGCCGTCCAGGTAGGGCTTCATGATATCGAACACGGACCAGGTCGAGAAACATTTGAGCGCGAGCACGGCCTTGGCGCCGGAGCGTTCGCGGACCATCGCGATTTTCTTCAGGTTTTCGACGAGGCGGGCTTCGTCGATGAGATAAAAGGGCGTGGCGGCAACACGCGCGGCGTCGTCGGAAATCGACGTTGAGGGGTTGGTTTTAACGAGCACGGCGCAATTTAAGCAGAATTTTCGACGGAGAGATTATTTTCTGTGGAACCCGCGCGAAAAAAATCCCCGACGCGCCGTTGAGCGGCGTCGGGGATTTTGTTCTCTCGGGCCGAGGTCAGCTCTTCTGACGCTCGCCGGCGTGTTCTTTGGAGATTCCCTGTTCTTCGAGTTTTTCGCCTTTCATTTCCAGCTTCCCGCCGTTCTGGGTCTGGTTCATGCCGGCCTTCACGGCGCTTTTTCCGTTGGCTTCCAGCGTCGCCGCCTTCGCGTCGAGTTGATCGGCTTCCTGGCGCAATTTTGCGGCGTCGGCCGATTCATTTTCCTGGCCTTCCTTGTCCGCTTTGACGCGTTTCTCCGCGGCCTCTTCGCGGTAATGAGCGGCGCGGTCTTCCGCCTTCTCGCCCTGCTTCACGCGATGCTCTCCGCGCGATTGCGCCTTCTCTCCCGCTTTCTGCTCGCGGTTGCCCTCTTTCTGAAGCGCATTGCCCTGCCGCTCCATCGCCTTTCCAGCGTCCGGGTTATCAGCGGCAAACGCCAACGGGCTTAATGCGATTGCGGCCGAGATCAGGCCGATCGATAATCTGACGACTTTCATGACTCCTCCTGGATTTCGTTATTTGCGTACCTCCTCTACTACGGAAGGCACCGGCCGGGGTTCAGCCGCTCGGGCGATTTCCTCCTCCGGCACCGGCGGGGAGGTTCATGAGGCAAGGCTGGCCGCCCCGGCCTCTGTCCGGTACCCTTCCGCCTCTTCCGCCAGTCGCAGAAGCGTCGGCGGGTCCAGAACCGTTTCCACCAGCGGAAAAAACGCGTCGCGCTCGCGTTCGAAATGCTTCTCAATCGCCGCGCGGAGGCGCGAGGTCAGCGGCTTGAGGATCGCGGAACCGTAGGAGGCGCAGTCGAGAAGGCCTTTGATGCTTCGCTCGATCTCTTTGTGAGACTGCTGGATCTGCTGAAGGAGCGCCGTCATCATGGGGGAACGGTTTTCCAGAACGGGCGCCAGGACCGCGTCCTGGATCCAGCCGTGCACGAAGAACGTCCGGTGAAGGGTCTCCGTTATTTCACGGAATCGTGGACTCTCGGGCTCCAGCTTCTCCAGCACCGTGGAGACGACCAGGTGGGTTTTCAATAGTTCTTCTGTAATGGATTTCAAAGTTGGTTCTCCTGTGACTCACATTGGGGGGCGGATGGCGCCGGGGAAGCGCCTGGCATGCGGAGGAGGGTGGATGGTACGCGGAGTTGCCTGCTCTTACCCTACGTATCTGGAGAAGTATCGTTAAAAACGAAGAGGAGGGCCGATCGCGGTGCGCCTTGCCCTCAGGCGACGGAGATCGGTTCGCAGGGAACGGTAAAATGAAAGGTGGAGCCGCTGCCCAACCGGGATTCGACCCAGATGCGGCCCCCCAGCTTCTCGACGATTTTTTTGCAGATGGTCAGCCCCACGCCCGAGCCCGGGCGACCTTCGTTGGTGATCCGCTGAAAAAGATCAAAAATCCGTTTCGCGTTTTCCTGGTCGATTCCCATGCCGTTGTCGCGGATCGAGAAATCCCACATGGCGCCGTCAAGCTTGGCCGCCACGTGGATCAGCGGAGAAGGCTCCCCC
>JBBRXR010000234.1:0-4034 GCA_038238485.1 Elusimicrobiota bacterium
GTTGATGCGCGCCGTCGCCCGGGCCTCGTCCGCACTGGAGGCGGGCGGCGCCGGAGGCGGCGTGGCGAGACGAAAGCCGGCGCCGGCCGACGGCGGGCTGTCCGATGGCGGCAACAGCGCCACGCGGGTGGGCGACAGACTGTTAAGGCCGCTTCCGCGTCGGAGACCGCCGCGATTCCGGGTCGGCGGCCGTTGCCTGTCGAGCCGATCGACCGCCGGGCTGAGATCGTACGTCCACTGACCGATCGCGCGACCATCGGGTCCGTAGAACTGGACGGTGAACATCCCACCTTCGTCAGGCTTGTCAGAGGTCTGATTGAATTCCACTTCAGTCCAGATCACGCGCCCGTCATCCGCGGCATAAAAGGTTTTGGATTTGATCTTGTTGGTGTTCGGTTCAAAAGCGGTGAGGACGTCTCCTTTCACTCTCATGCCTGCGTTCGGCGAACGCGCGGGATAAATGAAGGTCTGGTTGCGGTTCGTCGTGTAGGTCTCGACAGCGCGCCAGCCCGTCGCAGCCGCGGGGTCCGGGTCCTGCTTAGAGATCGAAAAGTTGTGGTTGTCGTGAAAATCATAGACGACGCGCGACACCGTCACCATGCGTCCGCCCCGGTCTTCGAGCTGATAGGTACGGAAAGCGACATGTTCGCTGAAATAGGAATCGATCGCGGTCTCATTGCTGCGCGGATTGTGAATGGTGACGTGAGATGAATTATCGCGCCCCCGGAACTCAACGCGTTGCACCGTCCATGGGCCCGACGCCGACGGAGGTTTCGCGGCCTTGGTCTTCTCCTTCGTCGCCTTGCCGCCGCTGCTCACGATGGCCGTCACTTTGCCGTTGTCATCGACCAGGCCGCGCGGGTGAATGTCGGGCGTCGGCGAATCGGTAACGACGAGCGCCGGCCCGGATGCGTCGGCATAAAAATCGCCAGGGCGACCGGGAACGGGGCGAAATTGACGCCAGGCCCCGCCAATGTACGCGGCCCAAACGAAACCCACAGGACGACCGTTCACTCTCGCCTCGACCACGGGTCTGAGCTGCTTCTTGATGGCGTCGGTCAAATCTTCCGTCGTCAGGGCAACGATCGCGCCGGGCGCGGCCACCGCTGACGATGCGGCCCGCGGAGGAAGATGCACGAGAAAGTCAGGCCGCGCGGGAAGCGGGCGTTTCCCCTCGACGAAAAATCCGATGCGGCGGCCGCTCTTGTCCACAACGATCCAGCCTTTCTTCTCGTCGCGTCCGTTGGCGGGCGCGAGATTGCGCGCGATCTGCTGGGGCGTGAGCTGGTTGCGGCCGTTGCCGATCGATACCCAGCCATTGAGCGAGCGCCGACCCGTGGCGCCGTTGAGTTCGACGTCGTGAGAACCGGCGTCCATCTGAAGATAACCGTAACCGCGAATCTGTCGGGCCGTCCATTCGCGCGCGGCAACGCGCGGAACGACGACGGCCACCGGATGACCGTTCTGATCGAGTCGAACGAGCATGCCAGGATGCGGCGCGCGGCGTCCGGCCGCGGTGCCGAGCATTAGGTCGCGCAGCTCGGCGCGCTGACGACCGGTGAGCGCGTCGACGCGGGAGAGCCCGCTGAAGTCGGGGACGTCGTAGCGATCGCCCGTCACGACGCGACCAGCGCGCGTCTTCAAATCGTAGATGGCGGCGAGGCCGCCGACGGGTTCCTTCGGGGCGGCGTCGCCGAAGATCACGATGCCGATGCGCTGGCTCTTTTCATTGACGAGGATCCACCCTTTCGCGCCGTCGACGCCGTTGGCCGGAAGGATGTTCGCCTGCACCTGTTCGAGCGACAGAAAGCCGGGTTCGCGGCCGATGCCGATCCAGCCGGCATAGCTGCGGCGGGAATTCGTGCCTTCCAGACGGGCGTTGTGCGAGCCGGCGTCGAGCTGAACCATGCCGAGGCCGTTCTGACGCGCGGTCACCCATGCCACGCCCGGCTCACCCAGGATGACAAGCGCCGTCGGCTGACCTTTCTCGTTGAGTCGAACGAGCATGTCGTTCGATAGATCGAAGAGACCGCCGGTCAGGGCGCGCGCGCGCCACGCCAGGCGTTGGCGAGCGAACCAGCCCAGGTAACGGACCTGCGTGAGTCCGCTGAACTGCGGTGAGTTAAAATTTTTGGTGTGCACTTCTGAGCCGATGCCGTTGTCGAGGTTGAAGACGAGCGCCTTGCTGTCGCCGGTCGGTGGACGGCCCTCGACCACATAAATGACGCCATTGCGCCGCACGACCTGAACCGCTCGGTCCGGCGTGCCGCGGTTCACCAGGTTCGGGCGGCCGTCCTCGAAGAACGGCCGGGTGGCGTGCAGATAACGGCGGCCCGTCAGGATGGGCCGGTCGAAAACGATCGGATTGGTCTCGTCGCCGGCGTTGGCAGCGGGATACCCCGCGCCCCAATGACGCTCGAGCCGCTCGACGCGCGCTTCCGCGACGGGCAGGCTCGCGTTGCGGCGATAGACGATACCAGGAACGACATGCACGCCATTGACGACCCCTGCCTCGAAGAAGACGACGATATCCATCGCCGGGCTGAAATAGGATGAATTTGGATTGCCCATGTCTTCGATCACGCGGGCGCGCAACCCGCCCACGCGGGTGACGAACGACCACTGGTCGGCGTGATTGTTGGCGCGCCGCCACTTGGCGGCGACGTCGGTGCGCGCGTCAAAAGCGTGACGTCCGTTGAGCGTCGTGGAGCTCAGGTCCCACGGCGTTTCCGCGAGATATGGACGTTTGCTGTCGTTCAGCAGCGCGATCTCGCGCTCCATCTCGACCAACGTGGAGACGCGCACGAACGTCGTCCCAACGGAAAGCGGGACCGTGGTGCCGAGCTGCGGATGCACCCACGTGCGACCGCCCTGCGGGACGGAAACAACCTCGATGATCATTGGCGCATCAGAATGGTTCGGGTCAACCCAGACGTCGACGTCCACGTCGGCGGGAAAGCCGGGAAGCAGCCCGGCGCGGGCCGCGCCGCGGACGAGTGTGCGCGGTGTCTTGTCCGGCGAGGGCTGGGAGAGATAATCCGCCGCGATCGCGCTGCGACCGACGATCGATGGGACAAAGAGTCGCTCCGCGCGGGCTTGCGCGTCGACGGACGCGCGCTGGAAACCGGCCGGCCATTGAAAAACAAGGACGTCACCATTGGCGACCGGGACGTTGCCCATGAACGCATCGGCGACCTCGCGCGTTTCTCCGGCGGGTAACTCGACGACGAAAAGGGGCGCGCCGCCGGGCACGGAGACGAAGCGGCCGGGAACGGTCCCATTGATGCCGGGCAGCGCGAACGGAATGCCGCGGCCGGCGATGGCCTCTCCGCTCATCCGGACGGTCCAGCCGGGCTGGCGCCCCGCATTGAAAGTGACGAAAGCGTCAGCGCCGGCAGCCGTGCGTTCCACCACCCACATCGTGCCGGATTCAAACCGCGTGGTGCCGTTCGTCATCGGATCCACCACGGTGCCGCCCGTCGTGACTTCGAAATAGAGTTCGGTCGTCTGGCGCCGGCCGTTTTTCATCGGCTGACGCGCGACCCAGCGTCCGCGGACGGTCTCCGCGCCTCGGCCGAAGACGGCCGGAAGCGATCCTTCGCCGAGGTCGACGAGTGGCTCGGCCGACAGGGCGCCGATGGCCGTACGGGACAGGAACACGCGGTCCAGGAACGGGCGTGGTGAGTCCTGCCGGGTGAGGCGCGCGAGGGTGGGCAGGCGTCCCAACTCAATGAGAAGGATGGTGTCTTTCTTCACCGGCGTCGACACCGGCGGCTGATTCGGCAGTAAATCCGGGCTGGCGAACTCGCCATCGGCTTCGACGAGAAGCGCCACTTTCACGGGCACCGGGTTGCCCGGGGCGAACGCGAGATAAGGCGTGACGGACAAGCCGCCGAACGGCACCGGCGTCCCGCCGGCGCGAAGGTCAAGACCCTGCGTATGAAATTCAGCGATGAGGTCATTGATCGGCTTGTTTTCGACGGCAACGACGCGACCGTTGGTGAGCTGTTCGATCCGGCTCTCGGCCCCCTTCA
>JBBRXR010000235.1:0-4024 GCA_038238485.1 Elusimicrobiota bacterium
AACACGCTCCTCGGCGAACTTAAGCCGGAATATCGTGCCGTTTTAACGCTTCGCGAGGTGCAGGGTCTGACGTATGAGGAGATCGCGAAGGTCCTCAACACGTCCTTGGATTCAGTGAAAGCCCGACTCAAACGCGCGCGCCAACAGTTGGGCGAGAAGCTCAGACACGTTATGGGCCAGGCGGTCGTCTAAATTGCGGGAGAGAAACATGACTCATAATGAAATTCAGGAACGGTTGGATGCGTACCATGATCGACAGCTGAGTGAAGCTGATCGAATCGAGGTGGAGGTTCATTTCAAAGCCTGCCGCTCCTGCAGGGAATCGATTGATCGCCTCGCGGCTGTATCGCGGGCGGTGTTTCGTCCTGTTGCGCCTCCCAATACGGATTTTTTCGTCGCTCGCGTCATGGCGCGTGTTCGTGAGGTCGATCGTGAAGCGTCGGCTGGCCTCTTCCAGACTTTCTGGCAGTGGATGGCCCTTGCTTTGACGGCGATTGCGGCCGTTTTAATTTTCAGCGGCCCGTCGGACAACAGAGTCGCTTCCCGCCGCGTGCTGTCGACCCGTAACATTCTGATGGCCGACTCGTCCGAGATTATCTCCTCCTCGACCGATCGCGCCGCGGAGCCGATGGACTCTCTTCTCGATCTCTCGGAGGAAATATGATGTCCCGTATCCACTGGCGCCAGGTCATCATCTCGTTTCTCCTGGGGAGTATTCTCACCGCCGGGGTCTTCCAGATTCGTCGGGGTCCGTGGGGACATCCCTCCGACCCAAAGATGCGTTACCAACGGATGCTGGAGCGGTTCAGCCGGACGCTGAAACTCACGGACGACCAGAAATCGAAGATCGCCGTGATCTTCGAAAGCCAGCGACAGAAAATCGATGCCCTCCGAAGTGAGACCGGCCCGCGCTTCGAAGCGCTTCGCCAGAGCGCCAGCGACGAAATTCGTCGATTGCTGACGCCGGAGCAGCAGCTCAAGTTTGATGAAATGGAAAAAAAACACGCCGAGATGCGCAAGCGATGGCGCGATGGCGGCGGTCCACCGCCGAGATAGGGTGTCAGTGTGCGGCGGGCGTTGACTCGGTCGTCGCGGAGTCTGGCGGATAGACATCGAACGAAACCGCACGACCGGAATAAAGAAATCCCTCGTTTGTTGATTTCCCTTCCACTTCAATGATCGCGTTGGCGCCCGCCGCGCGAGCCGCTTCGACCAGATTGTAAATCGCGCGATACTTCTGCTCGGATTGAGAGCTCGCCGCCCCCGCCTTCCCCTCCACCCGCCCCCGGTCCACGCGCGTGTAAATCGTGTTGGGCTCGCCCTGGTACATGGGGATGTTGAACTGCAGGGCCGGTCCTTTCAGTCTGACGAAGGAGCTGGGCGACGGTGCGCAGGCCGCGAGGACGCAGAGAAGGAGAACGGTAACGCGATTCATGCTGGAAAGAGTACCAAGAGTTGTCCCCACGCCGAAACAAATGGAAGACTTCTTACCCATGACCACCTCCCTTCGCCGTCTGGCCTTCTCGCTCACCCTGCTCACCTCACTCTACGTTTCCGGCGGCGCCGCAGACCGGTCGCTTCACCTCGAGCGCATCAAACTTCCCCCCGGCTTTTCCATCTCTGTTTACGCCCGGGTTGATGATGCCCGGTCGATGGCATTGAGTCCGTCGGGTCTGCTGTACGTTGGCAACCGCCAGGAGGATGCCGTCTATGTCGTTCATCCGGCTCACGGCGACGCAACGTTGTGGACGCAGAAGATCATCGGCGGACTGAATTCGCCCAACGGCGTGGCTTTCAAGGACGGGGCCCTTTACGTG
This sequence comes from Elusimicrobiota bacterium, assembly GCA_038238485.1. Classification (GTDB taxonomy): domain Bacteria; phylum Elusimicrobiota; class Elusimicrobia; order F11; family F11; genus JBBRXR01. The sequence continues at coordinate 1,818 of JBBRXR010000235.1, forward strand.
GCCGAGGTCAGCCGAATCCTGAAGTTTCCGGACATCGAGAATGACCTGGCGCACGCGAAACCGGTGGTCATCAACCATGACTATCCAACGGACCGGAATCATGGCTGGAAATTTATCGCGTTCGGGCCGGACGGAAAGCTCTATGTGCCGGTGGGCGCGCCGTGCAACATCTGCGAGCCGGACGAGGAGATCTTCGGCACGATCACGCGCATCAACCCAGACGGTTCTGGCCGAGAAATTGTCGCCCACGGAATCCGCAATACGGTCGGTTTTGACTGGAACCCGGACAACAAGGAACTCTGGTTCACGGACAATGGACGGGACAATCTGGGCGATGACATTCCGTCAGACGAGTTGAACCGCGCGCCGAAGGTCGGAATGAATTTCGGTTTTCCTTATTTTCACGCGAAGGGCGTTCCCGATCCAAAGTTCGGCCAGGGAAAGCGGCGCGAGGATTACACGGAGCCGGAAGTGGAGCTGGGCGCGCACGTCGCGGCACTCGGCATGCGTTTCTACCAGGGAAACATGTTCCCCCCGGCCTACCGAGGCCAAATTTTCGTCGCGCAGCACGGGTCCTGGAACCGGCGTGAGAAGTCAGGTTACCGCGTGATGACGGTAAAAATGAAAGATGGGAAGGCGGTGGGGTATGAACCGTTCGCGACCGGCTGGCTCAACGACGGAGACGTCTGGGGCCGGCCCGTGGATGTCCTCGTGATGCCCGACGGGTCAATGCTGGTGTCGGACGACTTCTCGGGGACGATCTATCGGATTACCTATAAGGCGGGCGGTCCGACGTAACGGTCAGGGTTGTTCTGCGGGCGCTGGTTTTTCGAAAGGGCCGCCACTGACGCTGTAGAGCTCGCCCGCATCGGCCTGGCTGGAAAGAAAAAGGGCGCGGGCATTGTGCAGGTCCGATTCTTCCTCGCTCCACGCGCGCGTGACGAAATCGGGCGTTCCGTCTCCATCAACGTCTCCCGCCCAGACCACTTCCCACTGGTCCCACTGCGCCTTCGGCTGCGTCCAGAAAAACTGCGTGAGGCCCGCGCGTTCCACGTTCAGATACGGACCGTTCGGTTCTTCCGCTGTCACCCACAGGTTCGTTTCCGATTCCCCGCCGACGATCTTCGCCGAGGCCTCCTGTTTATCGACAGTAAAGACTTTCAGCGGGCCTGCCTTCAACCACGCGGCGCCGCGCAGAAAAACGATCGGAGCGGCGCAACCGTCGGCCGTCACGCCCTTCTTCACGTCCCTGGCTTTCGCGCTCAGCGTTACCGGCTTGAGCGCCGCGGCGCTGTCCACGCAGACGGCGAACCAGTTCTGGGAAATGGACTCGGCGAAGGGAACGACGTCGCCCGGAAAAAGGACGGTGGGCGCGGTGGCGGCGATCGCCGGGCCTGAGGAAGCGAGAAGAGTTGAAAAAAGGACAAACCGCTGAAAGCGCTTCATTTGATGGCGGTCAGGAGGGTGCGCCGGTCTCGACGAAATGGACGATGGCCGGCGCCGCGGCTTTCTTCGGGTGGCTGAGGACGAGGACCATCCGCGTGTGGCTTTCTCCGCGGATCTTGAGAAGCCGCGTTTTCAAGCCGAGGCCGTTGAGCACGTCGAAAAATTTCTGCGCCTGACGCTGGAGGCCCTTGCTCTCTCCGGTGGCGCACATCACGAGGACAGGTGGATCGGTTTCGTCGGCGCTCGTGATGGGTGACGCTTCCGCCCATTCGACCCGATTTGATTGCGGACCAAAGCGCTTTTCATAGTAGCGCGGGTCCTCCGTCTTGTACGTCGGTTCGTCCAGGAGATCGAGGGCGGCGCCGCTTACCGAAATCAGACCCTTGATGGATCCTGTCGGAATTCCCGTCGCGGTCTGCAGGCCCTGGTTGAGAGCGACGTGCGAGGCGAGCTGGGCGCCGGCGGAATGGCCCATGATGAAAATTCGCTGCGGGTCGCCGCCGTGCGTGGCCACGTTCTCGCGCACCCAGGCCACCGCGTGCGCGACATCTTCCACCTGATCGCGCCATTTAACCTTCGGTTGAAGGCGATAGTTGATGACGGCCGTGAGAATCCCCTGCGTGGCGTAGTAGCGTCCGATGTTCCCGTAAACGTCGAGGTTTCCGGCAACGAACCGCGGGGCGACATCCTGCTGCCGACGATCGGCCACGCCTTGGCGTTCATCTCCAGCCTCGAACACGCCGAAATGGTGGGTGTCAACC
>JBBRXR010000236.1:0-4022 GCA_038238485.1 Elusimicrobiota bacterium
GCGACCATCTGAATCACCATGGGAGGGAAAACGTTTGATTTGCGCAGCTGCGTCGCGATGCGTTCGCCTTCTTTCACGGACTCTCGCGCGGTCATGATCGCGATTTCGATGACCTTGTTGCCCGACGTTTTGGCGACCGTCTCGAGCGCCTGCAAAATGGGAACGCCGGACTTGATGAGCGTGCCGAGAGTGCGGGTAAATTTGGCGACGGCCACCTTGTTCAAAAGCAAACCGAAGACAGGAAGCTTCAGGGTTATCGCGTCCAGGTTGCGCAAGCCGATTTCCGTCTTGCGGTACTGCTTGAGCGCCACGCCGGCGCCGATAGGGGTCGCGATGACCAGGTACCAGAAGCGGCGAAGCGTATTCGAAACGTTGATCATCATTTGCGTTACCCAAGGTAACTGAGCACCGAAGCCGGCGAAAATATTCGCGAAGGTTGGAATAACGAAGATGAGGAGGAAGAGCGTAACGGTCGCGGCGATGATGCTGACGACCATTGGGTACATCATGGCGCCTTTCACCTTGGCACGCAGGTTCTCCGCGGACTCGAGATAAGTGGAGAGACGTTCGAGAATGATGTCCAGGATACCGCCGACTTCGCCGGCCTTGATCATAGAGACGTAAAGCTCTTCGAACGCCGCCGGATGTTTGCGAAGGGCGTCGGTGATCGACTGGCCCGCTTCAATGTCGTCCTTAATCGTGTGGACGATGCTTTTAAAAACTTTGCTTTCCACCTGCTCCTCAAGAATGGTCAGTCCCTGAACCAACGGAACGCCCGCGGAAACGAGAGTGGAAAGCTGGCGGGAGAAGAGGACGAGGTCCTTCGCGCTGACGCCCGCCTTGAAGGGCATGAGCGCGCTGATACGGGACATGATCGACGGCGGGGCTTCATTGATCTCGAGAGGAACAAGTTTTTGTCCCCGAAGCTGGTCGACAGCGGCCCGCTGATCGTTGGCCTCCAGGGTTCCTTCGGTCAGTCCCCCCGTGAGCATTCTGGCTTTGTAGACGAAAGCGGGCATGGTCGTTACCTCCTACATCCTTCTGAAAATCAGGCGATCTTCGGCCGCAGCACGCTTTGACGCTGCGAGATGATCTTTTCAAGTTCGCTGGGATCGTTCGATAACTCTACCGCCATCTTGAGTGTGATCTTTTTCTTGGTCACAAGATCCGCGAGCGACTGGTTGAAAGTCTGCATCCCAAACTTGCCGCCCGTCTGCATTAGCATCGGAATCTGCTCGACCTTGTCTTCTCGGATCAGGTTTTCAATGGCGGGGGTTACGATCAAGACTTCAGCGGAAAGCACACGGCCCGTCCCCGACGCGTGAGGAACAAGGTTCTGGGTGAAGACGGCGCGAAGGACCATCGAAAGCTGATTACGAACCTGGGACTGCTGATGAGACGGGAAAACATCAATGATGCGGTTGACGGTCGATTTGGCGTCGTTGGTATGAAGCGTTGCGAAAACGAGGTGTCCCGTTTCGGCGATCGTGATGGCGGCGCTGACGGTTTCCAGGTCTCGCATTTCACCAATCAGAATAATGTCGGGGTCCTGGCGCAGAACGTATTTGAGGGCGGCCGGAAAACTTGTCGTGTCCTGTCCTACCTCTCGTTGGTTCACAATGCACTTCTTGTGATGGTGAATGTACTCGATCGGATCTTCGATCGTGATGATGTGGCCGTTCCGGTTCTCATTGAGAAAATCGATCATTGAGGCGAGCGTCGTTGATTTTCCTGAGCCTGTTGGACCGGTCACGAGGACGAGACCTCGCGGTTTGGCGACGACCTCATGAACCACTTCGGGCAAACCAAGTTCTTCGAACGTCATGAACGACGATGGAATGGAGCGTAGTGCCGCGCCTACCGATCCTCTCTGGCGGAACACGTTCATACGAACCCGTCCGACGCCCTTGATACCAAAGGAGAGGTCGAGCTCGCTCTTCGCTTCAAAAATCTGGCGCTGCTGATCGGTCAAAAGGGAATAAATGAGGCGCTGGCAGACGTCGGGCGTCATCTTCTCAAACGGGGTGGCGGTGATTTGGCCATCGATGCGAAGCATCGGCGGCGTGCCGGAGGTGAGGTGCAGGTCGGAGGCCCGTTTCTGCACCATCATCAATAGGAGATCGCTCATGTTGATCAAAGGTTTATCCTCCGGCCGATTCTTCGGCGACGGTCACGCGGATGATTTCATCGATGGTCGTGACCCCGGCCATGAGTTTCTTGACGCCCACGGCGCGAAGAGGCTCGACGCCCGACCGCGTGGCCGCGGTGCGGATCTCGGAGGGCGCCGATTTGCGTACAATAAGCTGGCGCATCTCTTCGTTGATTTCGAGCACTTCGTAGATACCGACGCGCCCTTTAAATCCTGACTTGTGGCAGACGTCGCAGCCTCGTCCCCGATAAATCGTAAATTTTTTCGTGGGGTCCACTTCCATCCCCAGCGCGGCGATTTCGGTTCCTGGTACCTCGTACGGTTCCTTGCACTTCGTGCAGATGCGGCGAAGCAGTCGTTGGGCGATCACCATGCGGAGCGTTGCCGCAATCAACACGGGCTCCACGCCCATGTTCAAGAGGCGAATCACGGTGCTGGGCGCGTCGTTGGTATGCAACGTCGCGAGCACGAGATGCCCGGTCAGCGCGGCGTTACCGGCGATTTCGCCGGTGTCTTTGTCACGAATTTCTCCGACCATGATGACGTCCGGGTCCTGGCGAAGAAAGGCGCGCAAGCCGTTGGCGAAGGTGAGGCCGATGTCCGGTTTGGCCTGGACCTGATTGATTCCTGGAAGGATGTACTCGACCGGGTCTTCGATGGTCATGATATTCGTGTCCGGCTCGTTGAGGATGGCGAGAGCAGAATAAAGGGTTGTGGTTTTGCCCGAGCCGGTCGGACCCGTCACTAGGACCATTCCGTTCGCCTGATGGATGTTCCGTTGGAAGGTTTCCATTTCCTTGGCGTCAAAGCCGAGCTTTCCCAGGTCCAGCTGAAGGCCTTTGGGGTCGAGGAGACGCATGACGATCTTCTCACCGTAAACGGTTGGCACCGTGGAAATACGAATGTCGAGCTCGCGTCCTTCCACCTGGATTTTGGTTCGGCCGTCCTGCGGAACGCGTCGCTCTGAGATGTCCATGTCGCCCATGACCTTCAGTCTCGACGTCAGGGCGCTTTGAATTTTCTTCGGAGGCGACGGCTGCGCCTGAAGCACGCCGTCGATGCGAAATCGGATGGTGAGCTTGCCTTCCGAAGGCTCGATGTGAATGTCGCTGGCTCCCTTTAGCACGGCGTCAGAGAGCACCATGTTCGTGAGCTTGACCGCGGGAGCACCTTCCCCCTCCTCCTCGACGTCGAAGATGCTGTCCTTGATGAATTCGACTGACGGTGCCGAATTGAGGTCGCCCAGGTTCATTTCGTTCACGGCGTCTTTCAGACCGCCGTCGGGCTTCTTGTTCTTCTTGTTAAGACTGCTTTGAGCGGACTTTGAGTAGTACTTTTCGAGCGCAGCCTTGATCTCGTTGTCGGAAGCGACGACCATGCGGATGTCGCAGCCGGTGAGCAGCTTCAAATCGTCTGTCGCGAACACATTCAGCGGGTCGGCGATCGCGATGGTCAGTAGGTTTCCTTCCTTCTTAATCGGGACGAGCATCTGGTTCTTGGCGATCGTCTCGGGCACGGCGCGAATGGCCTCGTCCGGGATCTCGCCGTACTCTTCGAGAGAGACGTAAGACACCCCTGACTGTTTCCCAAGAATGGCGAGGAGGATGTCTTCGGACAGGAAGCCGAGCTGAATCAGGATGGCGCCGAGCTTCCCTCCCTTTTCCTTCTGCTCCTTGAGAGCGGCGTCGAGCTGCTGGTCGGTAATAAACCCAAGTTCGACGAGGTAGTCGCCGAGGCGTTTACGGGCCGAATTGAGGTATCTCACGCCCATCTTAATTCACTCCCCGCGCCATCGCGGAAACGCAGAACGCCGTGTCGGCGATCTCATCGACCGTGCATCCGCGCGAAAGATCACTCACCGGTTTATCGAGCC
>JBBRXR010000237.1:0-4012 GCA_038238485.1 Elusimicrobiota bacterium
CTTCTCAACGTTGACCTCGGGGAAAATGTACTGCTCTTTGATGCCGAGGTTGTAGTTGCCGGCGCCGTCGAAGCACGACGGGTTCAGTCCGCGGAAGTCGCGGATGCGGGGCACCGCCACGCTGACGAAACGGTCAAGAAATTCGTACATCCGATTGCCGCGGAGCGTGACGACCACGCCGATCGGCATTCCCTCGCGAAGCTTAAAGGCGGAGACGGATTTCTTTGATTTGCGAACGCTGGCCTTCTGACCGGTGATCTGGCCGAGTTCGTCGCCGGCGACGTCGAGCGCCTTGATATTCTCACGCGCCGCGGAAACGCCGATGTTCACGACGATCTTCTCGAGATGCGGAAGCGAATGAATGTTCTCGCGGCCGAGCTTCTGGCGAAGGACCGGAACGCCTTTTTCAAAGAACGCGGCTTTGAGTCGCGGGGTGGTTGATGGGGATTTGGCTGACGTCACTGAAAAATTCTCCTCTACCTTATCGTTTCTTGGAATCGGCGATGGTCGTACCGCATTTGCGGCAGACGCGGATCGGCGTTCCATCGGACAACGCGTCGAACTTGGGGCGGTTCGCCTTCTTGCAGTCAGGGCAAACGAGCATGACCTTCGCGATGGGAAGGTACATCTCCTTGTCCTTGATGCCGCCGGCGTCGGCCTGGCCCGAAGCCTTGGTGTGGCGCTTCGCGATGTTCATCTTGGCGACAATGACGCGGCTCTTGGACGGGTCGACCGAAATGATCTCCCCTTCCTTCCCCTTGTCCTTGCCCCACAAAATTTTGACTTTGTCGTTCTTGCGTACGGTCAACATTGAAATTTTCCTCTGATTCTTAAAGAACTTCGGGCGCGAGCGAGATGATCTTGAGAAAGCTCTTCTCGCGGAGTTCTCGGGCGATCGGGCCGAAAATGCGGGTTCCCCGCGGCTCGTCTTCGTCGTTGATCACGACGCCGGCGTTGTCATCGAAACGGATGAGGCTGCCATCGGCGCGGCGCGACTCACGACGCTGACGAACGACGACGGCTTTCACCACGTCGCCCTTCTTGATGGTGGCGCCCGGGAGGGCGTCCTTCACGGCGCAGACGACTTTGTCGCCAATGGAAGCGTAGCGACGGCCGGATGAGCCGGACACATGGATCACCATCAGCTCGCGGGCACCGGAGTTGTCGGCCACCGTCAGATAGGTCTGCTGCTGGATCATGTTATTTCACCTTGCCCTTGGTCAGGATGTCGGTGATGCGCCAGCGTTTCTTCGCAGAAAGCGGACGGGTCTCCGAGACGCGAACGTAATCGCCGGACTTGGCTTCGTTCTTTTCGTCATGGGCATAAACTTTGGTGGTCTTCGCGAGAACCTTCTCATAGACGGGGTCGCGTTTGGACCAGCGGATTTCGACCACGCGGGTCTTGTCCATCTTGTCGGAAACGACCCAACCTTCGAGGAATTTACGCTTGGCGCGTTCCACGGTCTGCTCACTCATGACTTGGCTTTCCTTTGATTAATGAACGTATTGAGCCGGGCCACTTCGCGGCGAAGCTTGCGGATCGACATGGTATTTTTGATCGGCGCGGAGGCAGCGCGGAAGCGGAGCTTGAACAGCTCCTGCTGCGTCTTTTCCAGGCGAGCGTCGAGTTCCTTGACGTCGGCCTGCGCGTACGAAAATTCTTTATCTTTCTTAGCCATCGGGATTCTCCAGCGATTAGAAGGACGGACGTTCGATGAACTGGCAGGCGATCGGGAGCTTGTTCGTCGCCTGACGCACGGCTTCCTTCGCTTCGTTGATCGGCACGCCTTCCATTTCGAACATCACGCGACCGCGCTTGACGACGGCCACCCAGAACGCCGGGTCGCCCTTACCCTTGCCCATGCGGGTTTCGGCGGGCTTCTTTGAAATCGGTTTGTCCGGGAAAATCCGGACCCAGATCTTGCCGCCCTTTTTGGTGTAGCGGGAAAGCGTCACGCGGGCGGCTTCGATCTGACGCGCGGTGATCCACACATTACCGAGGGCCTGCAGTCCGAATTCTCCGAACGCGAGGGTGCAACCTTTGTGCGCGGAGCCCTTCAGGCGACCGCGATGCTGCTTGCGAAACTTGACTCGAGCTGGCATCAACACGGTTACTTCACCTCTCCGGCAGGAGCGGCATCGGCGGCGACCGGGTCGGCCGGGGTCGGCGCGAGCGGCGTCACTTCCGCGGCTTCTTTGATCAGGTCCTTTTCGGACTTGAGGAAAAATTCTTTCTTGAAGATCCAACACTTCACGCCGATGCGGCCCATGGGGGTGATCGCTTCGGTGAAGCCATAGTCAATGTCGGCGCGGAACGTGTGCAACGGAACGCGACCTTCCATGGACCACTCGGTGCGGGCGATTTCGGCCCCGCCGAGGCGTCCGGCGACCATCAGTTTCACGCCGCCGGCGCCGGCCTGCATTGTGCGTTCAATGGCGCGCTTGAGAGCGCGGCGGAACGCCACCTGCTTCTCGAGCTGGAATGCGACGCTTTCGGCCACGAGCTGAGCATCGAGCTCGGGACGCTTGATCTCGACGACGTTGATCGTCGCGTCGGACTTGGTCATGTCCTGAATCTGTTTCTTGAGTTCTTCGATATCGGCGCCCTTCTTGCCGATGATCACGCCGGGACGGGCGGTGTGCAGATTGATGCGAACATACTTTCCCGTGCGCTCAATGGTCACGCGCGCGAGCGCGGCCATGCGGAAGCGTTCCTTCAGGAACGCGCGGATGCGAAAATCTTCTTCGATAAGGTCCGGCATTTCTTTCGGGCTGTACCAGCGGGATTCCCAGTCCTGGATGTAGCCAACGCGAAGTGCCTTCGGCGAAATTTTATTTCCCACGAAATTCTCCTCTTACTTCTTCTTGACCGGCGTGTCCGACACTTTGATCGTCACGTGGCACATCTTGCGCTTGAAGATCGAACGGGCGCCCATGGCCATCGGCCGAACGCGCTTGAGCGTCGGACCGAGATCAACCCAGGCCTGGGTCACATACATCAGGGCCGGGTCGGTGGCGCCGGAGTTCGCGTAAGCGCTCTTCAACGTTTTGAAAACGAGAATGCTGCCGGCGCGCGGAACGGTCGGGAGAATCCCGAACGCCTTGGCGACCGTCTTGCCGCGGATCAAACCGAGAACCTGGCCCACTTTGCGAGCCGAGAAACGAGCGTGTTTTGCTTTAGCGATGGCTTCCATTGAATTGGTTTTCCTGGATTACGTGAGCGACGTCGCTTCTTTGGTGTGCGCCTGACCGTGGCCCTTGAAGAACCGGGTCGGGGCGAATTCGCCAAGCTTGTGGCCAACCATCTGCTCGCTGATGTAAATCGGAAGGAACTTGCGGCCGTTGTGAATGCCGAGCGTGAAGCCCACGAATTCCGGCGGAATCATCGAGGCGCGCGCCCAGGTGTTGATGACTTTTTTGTCGCCCTTGGTGCGAAGCGCTTCCACTTTCGCGGCGAGCTTGGCGTCAATGTACGGGCCCTTTTTTGTTGAACGGCTCATCTAAGTGGTCTCCCTACTCCGCGGCGGCGACGGACTTCGTCGCGCGGCGATCGCGGATGATATATCGATCGGTATTGGTGCGGCGGCGGGTCTTGTAACCCTTCGCCGGCTGGTTCCAGGGCGAACGCGGCTGGTTGTTGCCCTTGGAACGGCCACGACCACCGCCATGCGGATGGTCAACGGCGTTCATCGCGGTACCGCGAACGGTCGGGCGGATGCCCATGTGACGAGAACGACCGGCGTTGCCGAGCGTCAGGTTTTCGTGTTCGTGGTTGCCGACCTGGCCGATCGTCGCCATGCAGGACGACGGGACCAGGCGGATTTCACCCGACGGAAGACGGACCTGACAAAATTCTCTTTCCTTCGCCATGAGCTGAGCGGCGCCCCCGGCAGAACGAACGATCTGCGCGCCTTTCTTGGGCACGAGCTCGAGGTTGTGAATGACGGTTCCTTCCGGGATGTTGATGAGCGGAAGAGCGTTCCCCACCTTGATTTCGGCTTCCGGACCCGCC